>CAYVDZ010000151.1:0-9541 GCA_964450575.1 uncultured Opitutus sp. | reverse complement strand
CCCCGAGGATCACGATGAGCGCCACGGACGTTCCCGTCACCAGCACACTATTGAAAAAGTAATCTCCAAACCGCGCCTCGGTCCACGCTCGCGCATAGTTCTCCGTCCGGAGGTCATCGACCGGCGGCAGCGCAAACGCATCCCGGAAGATCGCCGCATCCGCTTTCAGCGAGGAATACGCGACCCACACCATCGGAAACACAACCCAGGCAGTGTACCCCGCCAGTGCGGTTAGAATCAGAAATGTGGATACGGACGGCGTCTTCCGGTGCTCCTTTCTCATTGGCATTGCTGAGGCGGGTTTCATTCGACGCTCTCCCGTTTTAGTCCCCGCATCACCGCCGCACTGCCGGCGAGGACCAGCGTAAACAACACCACCGCGATCGCGGTCGCGCGGCCGACCTGGAACTCCTTGAACAGGGAGGTCACCATCATCGTGCCGAGCGTGTGCGTATTCGTATCCGGATCCTGATTCGTCAGCAGCCAGATCATCTCAAAGGCGTTCAGGCCGGCGATCACAATGAAGACCGCCGAGATCACGACCACTTCCCAAATCATCGGAATGGTGATCATAAAAAACTGCCGCACCGGCGACGCCCCGTCGATCTCCGCCGCTTCATACAAGGCCGGATCGATGCCTTCCATCGCGGCAAGGTAGAGCACGAGATTGAAGCCGCACGCCATCCAGATATAAATAGGAATCAGCGACCAATATAGATTCCGCGGCGCAAGCCACGGATACCCGGCGAACTCCTTAAGCGTGTCGCTCCCGACCAGTCCGCCGAGGCCGGACAGCGCCGCATTCACGAGTCCGCCGTGCGGCTCATACGCGCTCATCCACAAGAGAATCGCCGCGATACCACCGAGCAGATTCGGAAACAGGAAAACCGCGCGAAAGAATTTCGCGCCCCAGATTCCGCGATGCAGAACAAAGGCCAGCGTGAGCGCCAGCGGCAGCACGATCGCAGCGGGCACGAGCATGAGAAAGGCGTTGTTCTTCAGCGCCGCCCAGAAGAGGTCACTCTCGAAGAGCAGCCACTTGAAATTGAACCACCCGGCCCAGTTGCGCTCGCTGAGTCCGTCCCAATGCGTGAACGCCCACGCAAACGCCACGAGCCCCGGCACCACCACCAGGGTTGCGTACACCAGAAACGCCGGACCCACGAATCCCAGCGCCACGCCGCGCCGCAGCGGGCCGAAGTAGGATCCAAGATCCTCCGGCATGCGATTCGCCGCGGCCCGGCGCTGCCAGTGGCGCACCCCAAACCACGCCCCCAAACCACCCAATGCCAACAGCAGCAACGTTCCCGCCAGCCCGTGACGGTACTCGACGACGTCCGGCGCCGCCGCCCGGGCCCGATCGGCCGCGGCGGCCGCCTCGACCCGATCCGCGAACTGCTGCGGCGTGACCCGCCCCGCCATCAGGTCAAGCCGCGCATCGATCAGCGTTTGCCGGATCGCCGGCGGTTGCAGCATCAACTGCGGCATGTTGAAGGCATCCCGCGCCGCGCCGAGCATCAGCGCCGTCGGAAGCATCCGCGGCGAGAACGCTTCCAGCGGCACTCCGCGCACCGCCGCGGGCGCATCCGTCCGCCGCACGAACGCTTCCGCCCGCGCCCGCGACGTCAGGAAACGCAGGAAATCGACCATCAGCCGTTCGCGCTCCGCGTCCCCCGTGGCAAAGGCGAACAGGCTGTCCGCACTCGCCTGGATCGTACTTGGATCAGCGATACCATCCGGAAACACCGGAAAATTCATCACGCCCAGCTCGAACCCGGCCGGGAGTTTCGATCCCATCTCGTAGAGCATCCAGGAACCGGATACGACCATGGCGGCCCGACCGTCGACGAAAGCCAGCTGCGCCGCGGTGTGGGTGGCGCCCTCCCAGCCGCGCACCGTGTAGTTCTGCGTGATGCGCTGCAGCACGCCCGCGGCGCGGACGTAACGGGGATCGCGTCGAGCGTCGGGCGCGAGAGCGGTGAGCTCCTCCCAGCCTTCGCGGCCCGCGAGATTATAGTAGGCCGAGCGAATGATCGCGTCGGGGTAGTTGCCGTAAATACCGGTGAGACTGAACGGCGCGAGGCCGGTCGCCTTGATCTTCTCACAGAGCGCGAAGAACTCGTCCCACGTGCGCGGCACGGTCCAGCCGTTCTGTCGAAACACCGCCTGATTATAAAAGATCGACCAACAGGCATAACTCAGCGGCACCCCATAAATCCCGCCGTTGATCCGCCAGGTATCGAAGGCGCCGGGCATGAAGGTGTCGCGCCAGCGCGCATCGCCTTCCCAGTTCGGTCCATCGAGGTAGGGCGTGAGATCAATGAGCTTGCCGGCTTTGACGAGCGCAGGAATGAGCACATCGCGCGGCAGCATGCCGTCGGGAAGGTTACCGTCGATGACCCGCACCCGCAGTTTGTCGGCGATGCGGGGATCCCCGTACACGTTGAGCTTCGCCCCCGGACGCAGCTGCTCGAACTCCCGCGCCGTTTCCTCGTAGAACGCCGTCCCGTATCCTCCGGCAAAGATCGGAATATCGAGCTGAGCCGCGGCACTTGAAAGTACGCTCGCCAGGGCGAGCACGCACCCGCGCAGGAAAACCAGACTATCCTTAACGGACATCATCGGGGCGCTTCATCATCGAACGGCGTCGTTCAGGCACGCGACCATTTCCACGGCCACTCGCGCCGCTTCGCAACAAACCTTTTCAGCCGTTGCAGCAAGAAGCCCTTACTGCAACGCCAACCCCGCGCGTTGCAACGCCCGGTGCAGCGCCTTGATCTGGGCGCGGTCGCGCGTTTCCACCGTGCACACCACCCGCACTGCGCTCACATCGGGGCCACTAAACGCCCGGTCATGCGCGATGTCCTTGATGCTCGCGCCGCACGCGGCGATCACGCGCGCGAGCTCGGCCAGGCCGCCCGGACGATCACTGATCACAACGGTGAAACGCGTCAGCCGTCCATCACGCACGAGCCCTTGCGCGATGACCCGACTCAGGATCGCCGGATCAATGTTGCCACCGCACACCACGAGCGCGACGCGTTTCCCGGCCAATCCCGGCAGCTGGCCCGCCATCATCGCCGCGAGCGGAACGGCCGCAGCCCCTTCCACCACTGTTTTCTCCAGCTCGAGCATGCGCAGGATCGCGAGCGCGATCGCGTCCTCCGGCACCGACACCACCTCATCCACCCGGTTACGCGCCAGTTCAAAGGCGTTCGTCCCGACGATGAGGGTCGCGAGTCCATCGGCGAGCGTGGCCCGACGCGGCTGGCGCACCGGCTTTCCCGCGCGTAATGCGGCGGCAAAGTTTCCTGTCGCGGTGCTTTCCACGCCGATGATGCGCACGCCCGGCTTCAGCGCTTTAACCGCCACCGACAATCCCGCGATCAGTCCCCCGCCACCCACCGGACAAACGATCGCGTCCAAATCAGGTACTTGCCGAAGCAACTCGAGCGCCAGAGTGCCCTGGCCCGCAATGATGTCGGGATCGTCGAAGCCATGAATGTAGGTCGCGTCATCTTCCGTGACCAACGCATCCGCCGCAGCGCGGGCCTCGGTGAAATCCTTCCCGCGAATCAGCACGCGCGCTCCCAGTTTTTCGCAGGTGGCGATCTTGATCAGCGGCGCGTAGTCCGGCATGACGACCGTCACGGGAATCCCGAGTAGCTGGCCATGATACGCGAGCCCCAACGCGTGATTGCCCGCACTCGCCGCGACCACGCCGCGCTCTCGTTTCGCCGCGGGGAGGCGCAGGAGGGCGTTGCGGGCTCCGCGTTCCTTGAACGATCCCGTACGTTGAAGGTTATCCAGTTTGCAGACAATCCGGGCTCCGGTTATCTCCGACAACGCCGGTGATTCCGGGCAAGGCGTCACCAAAATTCCGCCGGCGATCCGACGCTGTGCCGCACGAATATCAGCCAAGGTGACGGACACGACGTTAACGCGCGGCGCTTAAGCACGTCCGGCGGAGAGGGGTTGACGACACAATCATGGCGATCACCCGCGATCGGGCGGGGTATCCGCCGTCACATACGGTTCCCGCGGACGCGACGTCGCGCGATTCGTCTGTCTTAGCCGCCAGGCGTGCCAGGCTGATGGCATCTCGCCGCCATGCCCGGGCACGAGATTCACGATAATGACTTCCTCCAGTCCGCCCAGCATGAGCACCACCATCGCGATATGAAAGGGAAGCGGCGACCAATCCGCGAGAAGCGGAATCAAGGAAAGCGCACATCCCATGACGCCGACCTTGGATGTCCAAGTGTGATAACACGGTATCCGGTGCAGACGTACGAGCCCGTACGCCATCACGAGGAAGAACACTGCCAGACCCGTCGCCACCCAAACCCATTCGCGGCGCATGACCTCCGGCCAGAGTACTGCGATACCCGCGATCCCGGCGATCAAGGTGATGTAATCGGCCACGCTATCGAGCTTCCGACCCAAATCGCTGAAGGCATTGTAACGCCGCGCGAAGAAACCATCGAGCGCATCGGTGAGGAGGGAGAAGGACAGCACGATTGCGAACCAGACCCGCGAGTCGGCCCATGCCGCCATCAACACTACCGGCACCAACGCGATCCGGATGCCACTGAGAAGGTTAGGCAGGATCTTGGCGTTCACCACAGGATAAGTTGGACCGCAACGGCGGAAGCAGGTGCGTGGGGCGCAACGGGGCCGCCCTTGTCACCGTGGCCGCGGGGTCTCCCGGCGGTTCGACCGGACGCGATTAGACGAGGACGATTTCCCATGTGAGGGGTTTCCCTTTGCGGACGGTTAGCCAGGCAAAACTTGCGGGCGCGCCGCGATTCGGGCGGGTGATGCAACCGGGATTCAGCCACCGGACGCCACGCGGATCCACCTCGTTGCGAGGCACGTGAGTATGCCCATGGAGAACGACCTCGGCCGTTTTTGGCGCCACCCGCGGAGGAATGTGAATCAAATGAAACCGCGTGCCGTTTCGATCCACATTCAATGAGACCGGCCACGGATAAGCATCGCAATTACCCACGACCACCACGAGCGGCGGTCCCAATTGCTCGAACGCCACCAAGGTTTGCGGTGCGCAAACATCGCCCAAGTGCCAGATCTCATCCGCCGCCCGCAGTTTCTCGGGCAGCGACGAGGGAAACCGGTCATGAGTATCGGAAATCACCGCAATGCGCATGGTCCTTACCCTGTGTCACCCGGACGCCCTGCGCCAACGAATTTTCCGCCCGAAGGATTGGAGTGGAGGAACAGACCCGCTGAGTTCCAGCTTGATCGCGTCGTCAGAACAGGAAACCCTCCCGTCAGCCGGCCGTTTCGAGCGACCGCTACGCCGGCCCCCGCCTGCAGGAGAATACCCGCCCGCTGGAACTGAGCGAAAACCGTTCCACCTCGATCCTTGACACCCCTCCCGCGATCCGGCACGTCTCACCCTCTTTTTCTCAAAACATCATGAAGCCTACATTCCGCCCGCATCGCAAGAAGCGCGCCCGCAAGATTGGTTACCGCGCCCGGATGGCCACCACCGGCGGCCAAAAAGTCATCAAGGCACGTCGCCTGAAGGGCCGCAAGCGCCTGACCGTCGTCTGATTGTGGCGCCCGGAGCCACGACCGCGCGCATCTAGTTGTTTCGCGTCTGTCGCGACCGCCATGCGATTTCGCCCTGAGCAGCACCTAAGCCGCCAGAGCGATATCCAGGCGGTGCGAGAGAAAGGCCGGCGAATCGATTGCCGGGCCTTCACCGTTTGGTGGAAACCTCGCGATCCGGCTCCGGCCGGAATCGTGCCGACCTCGGACGTTTCCGTTTCGACGTCGCGGGTCTGCGTCATCGCCTCCACCGCTGCCGTCGGCGCGGCCGTGCAGCGCAACCGTGCCAAGCGCCGGCTGCGTGAACTCTTCCGGCTGCAACAAGCCTTGGTTCCACCCGCCTGCGATCTTCTGCTGATTGCTCGCGCCGGCGCAAGGACCTGGGACTTTCCGGAACTACAAAAACGGTTCAGCGAAGCATGCCGGCTGATTGCGCAAACCCAGGTTGTGTCTGACGTAAAGTCATGAGTGCCGCCACCCGTTCGCTCCGTCACCCGCGACGCCCTTCCGCCGTCGCCACGCTCGCGCCTGACGCTGCCGAAGCGTCCACCGTCCGGTCAGGCGGCGTCGGCCCAACGCTTTTTAGCGCGCTCGCCCGGCTCCCCGGGGCCACGCTTGTAGTGCTGATCCGGATATACCAATACACCCTTTCTCCGGCGCTCCCCGTGTTGACCATGGGCCGTTGCGGCTGCCGCTTCGCTCCAACCTGCTCGCACTATGCGGTGGACGCCATCCGGATCCATGGCGTGATGCGCGGAGTCGCGCTCGCGGCGGTGCGGTTGGCCAAATGCACTCCACTGCATCCGGGCGGACTCGATCCCGTCCCGCCACGCGCGCGACCGGCGATACCGGTTTGCCGATCGGTCACCCTTTCGCCGTACGAACCACGTCCCAGCCCGCGCTGACGACCACGCGTCCGTCGCCTCTTCCTCTTCGCTCCCCTTCTCTTAATGGACAAAAAGAACTTTACCATCGGTGCCTTGCTGCTGATCGCAGCATTTGCCGTCCTCTTTCTCGCTCCGCGTCCCGCGCCACCGGCGACCGCTCCGACCACAGGCGAGCGTCTTCCGGTCGTCACTCCTGGCGGCTCCCCGGGATCGCCCGCGGCCATCCCGGGGCCAGGTCAACCGGCGATGCCGTCCCAAGGCCCGGTGAATGCGGCGTTCGCGGCGGTGAACATCGATGGTGCCGGCGCCACCGTGACGGTCCTCGCCAACGATTACGTTGAAGCCCGTTTCACCAATTCCGGTGGCGCACTCCGGGAAGTCGCCTTGATCAAACGTGACGACAAGAAGCGGCTGATCTATCCGGAACGACTCGGCGGCGACGAGCCCTTTGTCTTCAACGCGCTCCACGCTGATCCGATGCTGGCCATCGTCGACTTCCCGGGCCTCGATCGCAACGCCCGCTATGAGCGCGTCTCAAGCACGAGCAACGAAGTCGTTTACCGGGCCGTGCTCGAAGGTCAGCTGGTGGTCACGCGTCGCTACTCGCTCGCTCCCAATGAAGGAGAGACTACCGACCCTTACGAGATCCGCCACGAGACCACGTTTCGCAATCTGTCGACGCAGCCCACTCTTCCGATGCGGGTCGCCTTTTCCCTCGGTACCGCGGCTCCGTCCAATCGCGACGATCCCGCGCTTCAGCTCGCCACCGGGTACGCGAAGGCCGACGAGCAGGAATTTATTCTTCGGTCCAAGCTGGAGGCCAGCAGTGGTTTCCTCGGTATCGGTGCCCGCGGTTCATCACCTTACCTAACCAGTGCGGGTCCGCTTGATTGGACGTCGGTGAAAAACCAGTTTTTCGCCAGCATTTTGACCGGCGACGGGCCGGCGAGCGCGCTGATCACTCGTCGCGTCAAACTCTTCACGGCTCTACCGGATGATCACCAAGGTGACTATGGTATCACCGGATCGGCGCAGTTTGACGTCAACGCCCTCGGAGCTCGGGAAGAGACCAAGTTGGGCGGCACGCTGTACGTCGGCCCGAAGGAATACCGCCGCCTCGCGGATCCCAAGGTCTTCAAGCTCAACCAGGACAAGGTGATGGATTTCGGGTTCTTCAAGTTCTTCAGCCAAATCCTGCTCACGTTGATGACGTGGATTCACGGCGGCGTCGGAAACTGGGGTGTAGCGATCGTTCTTACGACCCTGCTTCTGAAGACGATCTTCATTCCGTTCACGCTTGCCGCCTCCCGCTCCGCCAAGCGCATGGCCAAGCTGCAGCCGGAGATGCAGGCCCTCCGCGAGAAGTATAAGGACAATCCGCAGAAACAGCAGCAGGCGACGATGGAGTTGTTCAAGTCGCGCAAGATCAACCCGGTCGGCGGCTGTCTTCCGATCCTGCTGACGATTCCGTTTTTCATCGGCTTCTTCCAGATGCTGCAAAGCGCGGCCGAGCTGCGCTTCTCACCCTTCCTCTGGGCAGTCGATCTTTCGGCAGTCGATACCATCTTCTATCTGTGGATCATTCCGATCCGTCCGATGCCGCTGCTGATGGGCGCCACGATGGTGATGCAGATGCGTGTCACTCCGTCTCCATCCGTGGACAACATGCAGATGAAGATGATGAAGTTCATGCCCTACATCTTCATGGTGTTCTGCTACAGCTTCTCGAGCGCGCTCTCGCTGTATTCGTTCACGAACGGGCTCTTCACCATCGGTCAGCAACTTGTGATTAACAAGATGAAGGACCCCGAACCCGCGGGCCCACAGGGCGCCGGTACCGCTGCCGCGACCACCGTCGCCGCGTTCGGCAAAGGGATGAAGAACGTCACTCCGAAGAAAAAGAAAAAGTAGGAATGACCGCTGGCGGAGCGGCCTCAACCGCCCTCCCCGCGTTCGGTCAGCGGTGGTTCAACGGGCGCAGTCCACCTCAACCGGTCTGCGACCCCAGCGTCATAACCCAGTCAGTTACTTGCCTCCACGGCAGGTTGCTGGTTGGTTCGTCCGCCCGCATGACTGATGATCTCGAAGTCGCTCCCGCGATTGCTCCGACGCCGCGCTATCTCGCGTCTGGCGACGTGGGCCTCGTGACGCCCCGCGACTTCGTTTACGCGCGCCCATTCACCTTCAAAAGCGGCCAGGTGATCTCCGGGTTTACCCTGCGTTACGAAACGTATGGCACGCTTAACGCCACCCGCTCGAATGCGATCCTGATTTGTCATGCGTTGAGCGGCGACCATCACTGCGCCGGCTGGCATGCGCCGGCCGATCGCAAACCAGGCTGGTGGAATAATCTCATCGGTCCCGGCAAGGCCGTGGATACGCGCCGGTTCTTCGTCGTCTGTGCGAATGTTTTGGGCGGCTGCCAGGGCTCGACCGGACCTTCGTCGCTGAATCCCGAGACCGGGATCCCGTTTGGAATCCTGTTTCCGTTCGTCACCATTCGCGACATGGTGCGCGCCCAGCGCCTGCTGCTGGAGCATCTCGGGGTCAGCGAGCTGCACGCCGTCATCGGCGGCTCCATGGGCGGAATGCAGGCGATGCTCTTCGCGATCGAATATCCATCGTTTGTCCATCGCGTCCTCCCGATGGCAACAACGGGGCGGGAAAGCGCCCAAGCAATCGCCTTCAATGAAGTCGGGCGTCAGGCCATCATGCAGGACCCGGCGTGGAATCGCGGCGATTACACCAAGGACAGCGGCCCGCGCGTGGGCCTGGCCATCGCCCGCATGATGGCGCACATCACGTATGTGTCGGACGCCAGCATGGACCGAAAGTTTGGTCGGCGGAAAAAAGAGAACGCGCCGAGCGACGCGTATACCTTCGATGTTCAATTCGAAGTGGAAGGTTATCTGCGCCATCAGGGCCAGAGCTTCATCAATCGTTTCGACGCCAACTCGTATCTCTATATCACGCGCGCGCTGGATCAGTTCGATCTCGCCCACGCCTACGGGTCACTCGAGGCGTCGTTTGCGCCGGTCGAGGCCGAGACGCTCATCGTGGGCTTCACCAGCGACTGGCTC
>CAYVDZ010000150.1:0-9552 GCA_964450575.1 uncultured Opitutus sp. | reverse complement strand
CGCACTCAGTTCGATTTCCGCGATGTTCAGCCAGCTGCCGTGCTTGGGTGTGTAATGGATTTCGAGGCGCTCGGCCAGACGCCGGGCTCCGGGCTCCGCTGGCGCAAAGGTTTCGTAGAGCGAGGCAAGGTCGTGGGTGTTGAGGTTGCCCATCACCAGTCGCACCTTGACCGCGTGCGGATAGCGCCCATCGAGCATGGCCTTGATGAACCGTGCCCAATCCTGCCGGGTGCGTCGCTCGGTCACCTCGACGTGGCGACATCCGGCCAGCGGTTCGACTTCCACGAACAATGTTGCCAAGCCGTGGCGCACATATTCGTGGTCGAGGATGTGGCCGTGGCCGGGCGCCGCCGGAACGGGCGCGTGGACCTCGCCGACCAATTGCTTGTTCGATTCATCCATGCACACCACGGGGAAAAGCGGATCGTGCGGCAGTTGGTAATCCGCCAGCTCATCTCCCATCGCCGCGACGAACGCCGCGTCGCCGTCGGGTGGGATCTTCCGATATTTGCTCAGGTGAGGCTGCAGTTCGTTTTTTTTAGCGAGCGCTGCACAGTCATGGTCGAGATGCGGTCGGCGATCTTCAGCTCCACGAGTTTTTCCGCCAGGAGTCGCACCGTCCAGCGCTGCCGTCCCACGGGCGCTTTCGAGCAAGCGAGGGCGGTGAGCCGGGCGTCAAACGCTCCGTCGAAGTTCACGGCCCGTGGTTCGCTCTGAGGCTTGCGTGAGAAAGCCGCCTCCACGCCCTCTTCCACAAAACGCTGCTTGAGGTGTTCAATCGTCCGCGAACTCACACCCAAGGCCGTCGCGACATCGGCCACCTTCCACGGCTCGCCATATTCTCCGGCGTCGCACAGGAGCAAGGCCCGCGCATGAATGAACTTCGCCGCCGTCGATTTACCGCTGCGAGTCAACTCGGTGAGTTGCACGCGTTGCTTCTGCGTCAGCGCAACTTTGTATCGGTTGGCCATTCCCAAGTAAACGCTTGGGCATGTGAGGATTCAATGCGAAATAATTTGTGTTACATAATACTAGAGCGGCGGCAAACCTTTACAGCGCGGTGTGTCCTTTTCTGCCTTGGTTGGTTTGCTTGGATTCTACTGAAACTCGGCACTCAAACCAGTGCCTGGTTTCTGGTGATGCAAGAGACGCCTCATGCCACCCTCGCACGTGGCGAAAAAATTGCCGCCAGGCTCGCGGGTTCCGCTCCACCGACAATCTCATCACCATGCTTTACTTACCGCAGGCAGGCTCGACCTACCGGTTACCCACTGAAAGTAGCGAAGAACCTGTCTTTGCCACGCTAAGCGCGTCAATGTTCAGCCGGGGGATGAGCGGAGTTGGACTGGCCAACCATATTTGCACAATGGGAGATAAGTTCACCTTTGGCCAGAAAGACTGTCCCCTCAACTCAACAAGCCCTAATTACTGGTAAAATCTCATGAGCACCACCCCGCACCTTTTCGACATCCCCAAACGCTTCTCTCTCTCCGCTCAAACGGTCGTCGCGATCCGGAAGGCGATCAAGAAAGGGACTTGGGAGGAATTCTTGCCTAGCGAGCGCCGCTTGTGCGAACTCTTCCAAGTCAGCCGCCCGACCATTCGCACTGCGCTTCATTTGCTGGCGAAGGAAGGGTTAATCGAAATCAAACAGGGGCGGCGCAACCGCCTGCGAGCGAATCCGCCCGCGCCTAGCGGTCTCCGAAGCCGTGTGGTTGGTCTCGTCACCCATGAGCCGGTCACACACATGTCATTGACCAAATATCAAAGCATTAGCGAAACGCGGACCCTTCTTGCGGAGCACGGATTCTCAACTGAAATGCTCGTCTGCCCTCCGCGCAGTGCCCGCGTCCAACGGTGGAAACTCGAGGAATTTGTTCGGCAAAACCGCGTTGTTTGCTGTGTATTGCTTTCGGTCAGCATAGACTTGCAGAAGTGGTTTTCGGAGCACTCGGTGCCAGCCATGGTAGTCGGTTCGTGCCATCCGCAGATTAGACTGCCATCGCTTGATGTCGACTATCGCTCGGTCTGTCGGCACGCCGCTGGCGTGTTTCTCGGAAAGGGGCACCGCACCATTGCACTAATCGTGCCCGACTCCGGCGTGGCGGGCGACCTGGCCAGTGAACAAGGGTTTACCGACGCGGTGGAACATCGCCCCCTTTACGACACACGCGCCCTCATCGTCCGCCACAATGGCACAGCCAAGAATATCGGTATGAAGCTCGATGCTTTGTTCAATTGCTCCACCGCCCCCACTGCCCTCCTTATCGCCAAACCCCAGTATGTTTTCATCGTTATCCTCTATCTTCTAAAGCGCGGCCTTACGGTGCCCAATACGGTATCCATCATATCCAGGGATTATGATCATATCTTCACAACAGTACTGCCACCCATTGCTCACTACGGTTATGCCAACGAGACCTTTGCCCGCCGGCTGTCGCGCCTGGTATTGCAAATGGTCAGCCAAGGCCACCTTAAGCCAGAACCCATTCTCATATTTCCAAAGTTTTTCCCGGGAAGCACCATCAAAGGGAAGGATCTCCGAGTTGACGCCAGGACTAATCCCAAAGGAAGCGCGCGGACTGATTTTTGAATAGCACGTTGATGGCGAGCAAATGAGTGAGGCCTTTGCGGGACCAGAACTGGCCGCAGGATTTGAAACGATTCTGGAGCTGTCGGCAGAGGGATTCAACCGCGCCGCTGCCCAAGGGCGCGCCTTCCACAATGGCCAGATAACACGCCATGCCAGCGCGCGCACAATAAGCTGCCAGCGCCGCTCCGGTATTGCCACTCGAGGTGCCGAGACATGCGCGTTTGCCTTCCAACTTGAGATGCGTCACCGCCGCCGCCGCGAACCGATCCTTATAAGAACCAGTCGGATTGCTACCCTCATATTTAAACCAAAGATTCTTCAGCCCCAAGCTCCGCACCGATGCGCGTGGAACGGATGGGCGGCGTGTTGCCTTCACTCAACGTCACCGCCGCATCCTCGGACGGGGCACCCCATTTCTCTGCGTGTTTCCAAATGCTCATGATTGCGTCTCCTTTGTTTCCCACGGTCCTTGTGCCGAGCGAACGAAACCGGTCGTCATTTCTGTTGTCACCGCACCGCGACCGAGAATTTGCAGCACAGTGCCGCTCTTGACCAAGTCCGCGAAACGCCCGACGGGCGAGGTGCTCGGTTGCAGGGTGATGAGGGGGCCTTCGCCCCACAGCGGATACTGCTCCACGCCACCACCCGAGTTCCAAGACCACGCGTAAGGGAAAAGTCCGTTATCCCATTCCATGGCAAAACCGAGACCGCGCTGTTCATTCCAGACACAACCCCAGCCGGCATCGAAATCCGTAAGCTGAACTGAGTGATCCTTTCCGCTGCCCGCGGGCAACACGATGCTGCAATCGCGCATTTTCCCGCCGACCCGCTCGGGGACGAATGGCCATTGGCCGGAATAACCGGATTTCAACTGGATGCCCTTCGGGTTATCCGGTTTGAAGACCTTCACGGTTTTCGCCGGCGTGATCAGTTTTGCGCCCTCCAGCAATGGGCCGCCGAAAGTCGGGTGTTGCAACCACGCCACCGGCAGCGTCATTGCCGAGCGATTCTCCACCGTTTCCCGCCAGCACAAACGCGGGCTGCCGCGGCGGACAATCAAATCGCGCCGGTAAACCAAGGGCGTCCGGACCGATTTCCCGATCAGCGTCACTTGCAACTCGTTCACACCGGAGCGGATCTGTACCACTTCCCAGGGCAGACAGCGCAACTCACCATGAGTCCCGATCGGAGCCCCGAAATAGTCGCACGCAAAGAAACCCGTGGGCAGCGAAACGTACCAGCTGCCATCCATGACATCGTGGAGGTCGCTCCCATTCGCCATCGGCTGATCAATGACGCGATTCCGCGGCGGCTGCCCGTAAGGATTGCGCCACATGATATCGATGCCGCTCTCGCGGTCGATGTGACTGGTAATCGCCCCACCCATTTCGGGCCAGACCGACACTCGCATCAGCGAATTCTCGAGCACGAGCAGGCGGCGCGCGCCTTCCGTCACCCAGCGTGTAACTGGTTTGCCGGTCTTTCCAGTCGGCCGCGATTGCCGGCGGCGGGCTGGAGTGTTTTGCTTCGTATTGTTACGGTTTAAGATTGTTTTTGCCATGATTGACTCCGATTCAAATTATAAAGTTGATCTTGCTCGCCTCGCCCCCGGTTTTCACCAGCGCCGCTTTCAAGCCCGCGGGGTTGGGTTCGACGCCTTTATCTGGCGCTGCGGCCCAGGTCCCGTGCTCCTGATCAACGGCGCCACCCATGGCGACGAATACGAGGGACCAACCCTGCTGCGCCAGTGGGTCGACGTCTGGAAACCCGCCATGCTGAGCGGCACCGTGGTGATGGTGCCAGTGCTTAATGAAGCTGCATTTTTCGCCGCGCAACGCTGCCATCCGGCCGACGGCGGCAATCTCGCCCGGGCCTTCCCGGGCCGTACGAATGGCAATTCCACAGCGCGCCTCGCGCATCTGTTCGACACCGCGTTGCTCGCGCAGTGCACCCACTACGTGGACTTGCACAGTGGCGGCGGCGCGTACGAACTGCTGCCGTGGACCGGCTACTTCACACACACGCGCTCGGTGGACAAAGCCCAACGCGCCATGGCTGCGTGCTTCGATCATTTCTGGTGCTGGGTTGGTCCGTTTTTGCCCGGCCGTACGCTCAGCGCGGCGCACGCTCGCAACATTCCCGCCATCTATCTGGAATGCCGGGGCGCCGGCGGTATCGAGCCGCGTGATCTGCAGGCCCTTGAACGTGGTCTGAAAAATCTGCTGCAGTGGACGGGCGTCCTGCAGGGTCGCAAGTTGACGCTGCGCAAGCAAAAGACCCGCATCACGCGCGATGTTGACGAGGCCCATCTGCAAGTTCACCACCCGGCCCCGTTTGACGGTCTCTTCGTTTCCGAAACTGCGCTCGGACGTCAGGTTCGTCGCGGCCAACCGATCGGCAAAGTGCTGTCGCTCGATGGAAAACAGTCGGCCGTCATTAAGGCAGAGCGCACTGGCTGCATCGTTCTCGTGCGCTACCAGCGATCGGTGCGACGCGATGACGCGTTGTTCACTCTCGCGCCAATCTGATCGCCGTTTCATGCCAGCAGACCGCCGTCCACCACCCAGGTGACGCCAGTCACAAATTTAGCCTGCGGCGAGCAGAGGAAGGCGACAGTTTCTGCTATGTCCGCAGGTTCTCCATCACCCAATGGAGTCTGGTTCATGACATCCGAGCCCGCACCGCCAGCTTGGGCTGACTCTTCCAGCTCTTTGGACGTGCTCACGCGGATAACGCCCGGCGCCACCGCTACCACGCGAATCCGATCGACGGCAAGTTCCTTGGCCATCGACTGCGTCAACGAACCCAGCGCGGCTTTCGTCGCCGCGTAGATCATGGCTCCACGCTGCGGACGAATGGCGTTGATCGAGGAAATATGGATGATAATTCCGCCCCCGGCCGCGCGCAGATGCGGTAGCGCCGCTTGCGAACAGAACACCGGGCCGCCAAAATTAACGCGTGTGACCAGTTCGAACTGCTCCAGCGTCAAAGCGTCGAGCGACGAAATCGCGGTCGATCCGGTGATCGCCGCATTATTCACCAACACATCGACTCCGCCCAGCGCACGAGCCGCCGCATCGACGAAATCACGGCATTGGGCCGCATCACCGACATCAACCTGCAGAGCAATCACCCGGTCGCCAAAACGCTCCACCAACGCCGACGCCACCGCCGGATCCGGCTGCCCCACCGCGACTCGACCGCCACGGTCGAGAAAGGCTTCCGTTATGGCGCGGCCGATGTTGGTAGCGCCGCCCGTGACGATAACGCGCAACGGTTTCATTGTGATTCCACCAGCCAAAGGGAATTGCGGGCCTCAACCCGGCGCACTTCACCGTCATGGAGGGTTTCAAACGCCGCCCTTGGGTCCAAGCATTGTCGCTCAGGTTGCGGCCCCAGCGTCGGTGTATAAAGCAGCGCGTTCTTGTCCCCGCGGTCCCAGCGTTTGACAATCAGAAATTCCCCGGCTCTAGCTGCGGCGCACATATCGGCATTCGGGTCCAACCATATATCCCGCTCGAGAAATACCTGCTCGGTTTTGCAAGAGGTACCTAGACCGGATTCCGTTCGCCTGCCGCCGCGCTCAACCATGACAAGACACTCCTAGCGGCATGCGCACATTGTTGAGCGTGGCGGGCGCCGGACGCGACAGCGTGGGCGTCTTCATTTTAGTCGTATCCGTCCGCCAGCGTACAGGCGAACGAGCGAAATCACAGACTTCTGATTGCGGAGAAGAATATTCCATAATCACAGAGGAGGATTTGAAATTGAATTAAACACCGGGAAGATTCCGGCTCAATGTCGGGCGACTTGTCATAACATTTTACCATTTTTGCGGCATCTCTGGTGAACCAAACCAACTAATACTTTCTGAGAATGCCGCCACCGTTGCAAACCGTAGTTCACCCGCCGTCCACCGGACGACGGGTGACCGACCTCAGGGCAGTCGGATTAGCGGGAGACCGCCGAAGCCGCAACGTAGCGTTCGATAAAGGAACGGCATTCGTCGGTTAGAGGATAGCCCAGGAAGCTCGTCTGGGTGGTGAACAGGCCGCGTTTCACCATATAGTACTTCAGCCCCGTCAACCAGCAGGCTATCGACTCGCCGCCGTAGATGCCAAAAAGGGTTTTCTTCATTTCCGCTTCAATCGCTTTCGCCTCCGGCAGCCGGCTGGCGAGAAAAAGCTCTACAATGCGATTCAATTGCGACCCCACGGCAGCGGCCCCACCGAACATCACGCCATTGTAACCCGCCTCAAGGTACTCAAGGGCGCGAAACTCATCGCCGTTGAACAAGTCCAGCGAAGGCTTCTCTTTCCGGGCCGCAAGCGCAGCGGCACGGCGTTCCGGCGAGCCGGAACTGTCCTTCACCAGCTTAACGTTCGGCAACAGGTAGATTTCCTTCAACCGGTCCTCCGGAAGCGAGATCGGACGAAGTTTGCCCAAGTCGTAGATGCCAACGGGCAAAGGACTTGCCTCGACTGCGTCGCGGTAAAGCGCCACCACCCGGTCGGGCGTGGCATTCAAGAAAGCAGCTGGCGATGAAATGATCCCGAAATCCGCTCCGGCGTCGACCACAGCCTGCGCGTTAACGAGAATTCGCGGCACCGAGTTATCGGAAATCTGCGCAGCGATCTTGAGCTTTCCTCCCGCAGCCCTGACTGCGGTTTTAACCAACTGTTGGCGTTCGCGGTCCGGCAGCCACGGGCCTTCACCGCAAGATCCTGCCAGGAAAAGACCGGCGATGCCATCGTCGATGGCAGCTTGCACGGTTCGTTCGACCGACAGCTCATCGATCCGAAAATCGGTGGTGAGAGGCGTTGGAGCAGCCGACCAGATATGCACAACAGAAATTGATTTCATTGATCACTAAAAAAACACTCCCGCTCCACGGGACTAGTCTTAACATCTGGTAAACCTTTATGAGCAGTTACCAAACTAGATTACCGTATTGCATTTTTTGCTGGGTCGCCCCTTCAATTTTCTAGAACCATAATTCTTCCTGAAGCGGCTCTGGCAACTCCATCCGTGATGTGAATGCCCAGGGAGGCGGGCTATCTGTGAGGCCCGCTTTCCCGACTCCCGGCGGTTCGCCGCCGGGAGTTTTTCCCGTACGGGTTCGCCCGCTTCGGTTTATTTTGACGCAGCCACACCCAAGAATACTGGCCTTGTCTGAGAAAAAATAAACCAACACCGCGTTTCGCCGCGCGGCGAACGTCTCCGATCGATCAGCCGCCGAAATGACGCCGGAGTTCGTCGGCCTGCGCCTGAAATTTCGCGGCGTTCGATTGCTTGAGGCGCGCGAGATTCTGAAGCTTCCACTGGATGGCCGGAAGTTCGGCCAGGTGACGACACGCCATCGCCTCCCACGGAGGAGCACCGGCCACGAGGCCGAGCAGGAATCTCTTATGATCGGCCGTCAGCGCAGCGAGGAGTTCGCACCGCAGCCGAGTGCGAGCGGCTTCCAGTTCCGGAACGGTGACCGGCTCCCGCGCCATGCCGGCGAATTCATTTTCAAAGGGAAGCGCCAGACCAATGTCGCGGGAGTAGAGCACCTCGTGCACAGGGCGATTGTGCCCGGCGATGTATCCAACAAAACATTCCACGATTTCCGGCGTGAGACCGAAGCGGAGGAACATGCCATGCACGTCGAAGAGATCGCGCGGATGCTGGCGGTCCATCGCCGCCACGAGTTTGCTCCCGTAGAGTTCCGCCACGGCGAGGGTCGGCACGGAGAGCGAGGTCGTAAACAGATCGCTGGCAGTTTTCACCAGCGGTCGGTGTTCGACGGGAAGTAGCGTGCCACGAAAGACGTGGTTGATTTCAATCTTCACCTCTTCGCGCCCGCGACGGGCGATGATCTTGGTCTCGTCACCCGTCTTGCTGCTGACGACTTCCGCCCCGATCCCGCGGCTGGTGAAACGGCGCTGGATTGCCGCCAGTTCTGCGGCGATCTCGGCGAGAGCGGTTTCCCGTCCGGTCTTGTGCGCGACGAAGACGACGTCGATATCGACCGAAAGGCGCGGCATGTCCTGCACGAATAGATTCAGCGCCGTGCCTCCCTTCATCGCGAAGCGGCTCGATTGAAAGACATCGGGCGCGGCTTCCAACAGCAGGCGAACGGTGGCGACGTAGGATTTGTCCATCACGGTTTGAGGATGAGGGTTGTGCCGTCCGGCAGTTTGCTGACCCAACGACCATGACCACGCGGCCCGGCCAGCTTACGCGCCTCAGCGGCCCAACTGAGATTCAGCTCCTCTGCCAGGTTGAGGCAGAGTCGCACCGCCTTCACGCGCGGGCAGTGTTCGAGCAGCGTTCCGAGAACGTCGAGCCGGACTGAGCGAGCGCCCTCCATGATGTTGCGCGTTTCCTCCAGCCCTTGATTGACGCCCACGTCGTCGAGTAATTCGAGCAGCGCGCGCTCAGGCACAGAAACGGCAGGACCGTCCGGCGTTTCGGGAAGTGGTTGTAGGCCGAAGTCAACGGGCAGCGACGAGCTGAAAAGCTGCCGTGAAACGTATCGCGAAGGAAACCTCTCCGTGAACCACGAAGGAAGTGCCCCGGGCGCGTTGCCCCAGAGAACCAACCGCTCGCGCGGGCCAACGTTGTGCCGAACGCCGCGCCACGCCAAAGCGGTCTTACCTCCGACGTGTAGGCCAGGAAGGTGGCGGCCGAGAAACTTCACGGCAGCCGCTGCCTCCAATTGATCGCCGGGGAACATGAACACTCCGCGGCCAAGACGGGCCAGCCAACCCGAACGCACGTAATGAGAGGCCAGGGAGGAGGAAGCACCTAGCTCCCTTAAAACTCTGGCATCCACCGGCGCTCCCCGAGGCAGGGAGGCCAGTGATTTGATTGGAGTTTTTGAATTAGGCGTAACCATGTTTGAACTATTCCCGATTTTCTAAACCGGATTGATTAGAGAAGCTGGAGAAGTTGGAGCCAGATTGCAACTAATC
>CAYVDZ010000149.1:0-9579 GCA_964450575.1 uncultured Opitutus sp. | reverse complement strand
CGCAGCAGGCGCGTGACGGTGCAGTGGTCGCGCGTCGGAATTTCGTAACGGGCTCCATCGGAAAGCATGATCGCAAACGGCTGAAACTCGCGCTCGTCGAGCCGTGCCATGATTTCGGTGACGATGGTCGTAGTCGGATCGGGCATGCGGAAACCATGGCAGCCTACGGAGGTTTCTCAAGCCATTACCCGCCCCGGTTCAGGGGTCGCGGTTTGGCTTTTTCAGCGTCTTGGGCACGGCGCGGCGTGAAAAACGCGGCAGACCGGGCCCATCCGGACGGAGCGCCGTTTCTCGCTCACGTCATCAGAATCCGGATATGCCACAGGTTGTCCGGTGATTACGTTGCTGGTTCCCCAGAGCCGGTGACCGGCTGCTTAACCCGTCGAACGTGCTCAAAAAGACTCGCCTAGGTCATGTTTGTTATATCAAACATGACTTAATGGACTCTCTCGCCGCCCTTCTTCGAATTCGCCAGTCTCAAGGATTGAGCCAAGAGCAACTCGCGTCCCGCTTGGGAGTATCGTTCGCCACGGTGAACCGTTGGGAGGGTGGCAAATCGTCGCCGCAACGCGCACAACGGGAAGCCATCGCCAAACTCGCCGAAGAACTCGACACCAACGCCGATTCTTCGGAGTCGCCGACTGCTGCTGCGAGCTCCTTCGCTTCGAAACCGCGCCGGGGGCTCCAGCGCAGCGCGGTCCTCGGCAATAAGTCCATGGAGCAGATGCTTTGGGATGCCGCCTGCGCCATCCGCGGCGAAAAAGACGCGCCCAAGTTTAAAGACTACCTCCTGCCTCTCGTCTTTCTCAAACGCCTTTCCGACGTGTTCGACGACGAAGTTGCCCGTCTCACTCAGACGTATGGCGATGCTGAGACCGCCACCACCTTGATCGAAGCCGACCACAGTTGAGCGCTTCTACCTTCCGCCCGAAGCCCGCTGGCCGGTCCTCTCCGGCCGTGCGCCGTTCGCTTGGCCCGAAGGCAAGAAACCTGCCAGCCTCGGTGAACACGTCACCACCGCGACCCGCGCCGTTGCCCGCCAGAATACCCAGCTCCTCGGCATTATCGACCAGGTCGACTTCAACCACGTCGGCGCCGGTGGCGAACGCGAGATCAGCGACTCCGCTCTACGCGGCGTCATCGAGATCCTCTCCGATCCCCGCTACCGCCTCGGCCTTAAAGACGTCGAGCCCGACTTCCTCGGCCGCTGCTACGAATACCTTCTGCGCAAATTCGCCGAGGGCGCGGGCCAGAGTGCCGGCGAATTTTTCACGCCCACCGAGGTCGGTTTCCTCATGGCGGAAATTCTTCAGCCCCGCCCCCGCGAGGACGCCTATGACTACGCCTGCGGTTCCGCCGGGTTGCTGATCAAGCTCCAGCTCGTCGCCGAGAAACTCGATCCCGTCGCCAAAAAACTTCCCCTCCGCCTCCACGGTCAAGAGCTGCAAGGCTCCAGCTACGCCATTGCGTGGATGAACGTCATCATCCATGATCTGCAAGCTGAGATCGTGCGCGGCGACTCGATGCGCAACCCGAAGTTTCGCGCCACGGATGGCACCCGCCTGCGCCAATTCCCGTTAATCATCGCCAACCCGATGTGGAACCAAACCTTCGATCCCGACGTGTTTGAGAACGACGGCTTCGACCGTTTCGAGCGCCAGGGCGGCAACACGTCCGGCAAAGGTGATTGGGCGTGGCTGCAACACACGGCGGCCTGCCTCGCCGACGGCGGACGAGCGGCCATCGTGCTCGACACGGGTGCGGTTTCGCGCGGCTCCGGCAGCAAAAACGAGGACAAGGAGCGCGCCCTCCGAAAATGGTTCGTGGAGCAGGACCTGATCGACGGCGTCGTGCTCCTGCCCGACAACCTCTTCTACAACACCACCGCCCCCGGCGTGATCATCTTCCTCCGTCGCGGAAAACCGAAGGACCGACGCGGCCGCATCACCCTCGTCAACGCCGCCGGAGAGGCGAAGAAGGGGACGCCGAAAAATTATCTGCCGCCTGAGGCCGCGCAAAAAATCGCTGCTGCTTACCATGCCGGCACCGACGTGCCCGGCTTCGTCAAAACCATCACAACCGCCGAAGCCGCCGCCAACGACTACAACCTGAGCCCGAGTCGGTTCGTGGCTGCGGAGGTCACGAACACCTCTCGCACGCTAGACTTAATCATCGCCGAGCTTGCCGCCTTGGAAGCCAAAGGCTCCGAGCTTTCGAGATTGCTGCTGCCTGTTTTGGAAAAACTGAAAGCCACCAAATGAAAGCCTACCGTCTCTCCGATCAAAACGTCTTTCGGACGCTCAACGGACTATGGACCGGCAAAAAAGAGCCTTTGGAGGAAGCCTGCGTTCTGCGGAATACCAACTTTGGCCTCGATGGAATTTTGGACCCAAGTGACGTGGCGAAACTTCAGGTGGAGAGGCGCCATCTCGATAAGCGTCAGCTCGAACGCGGAGACATCATTTTGGAGCGTTCGGGCGGGAGTCCAAAGCAGCCCGTCGGGCGCGTCGCATTTTTCGATTTGGTTTCATCGGAGCCGTTTTCGTTCAGCAATTTCACGTCGGCGCTTCGAGTGCTTGATCGCTCCTTGTTTGATCCACGCTTCGTTCACTACTTCCTTTTGGATTTCTACTTCGAGGGTGGAACGAAACCGCTTCAGAGCAATACGACCGGCCTGCGAAATCTGAATTTTGACTCCTATCTGCAAACCGAGGTGCCGTGCCCGCCCCTCGCCGAGCAACGGAAGATCGCGGCGGTGTTGGGGAAGGTGCAGGCGGCGGTGGCGGTGGAGGGCGACCTTGTGCGGGTGGCGCGCGAACTCAAGCAAGCCGCCCTCCGTCAGCTCTGCACCCGTGGCCTCCGCGGCGAACCCCGAAAACAAACCGCCCTCGGCCCCGTCCCCGAAAGCTGGGAGGTCGCGCAAGCAGGATCACTCTGCCACTTCTCCTCTGGCGGAACACCTGATCGAGGAAATCCGACCTACTGGACGGGAGGAACCATTCCGTGGGTTAAGACCGGAGAGGTGAATTACAGGACGATTTCCGAAGTCGAAGAATGCATCACCGAACTCGGCTTAAAGAACTCAGCGGCGAAGCTTCTGCCAGCGAGCACACTCGTAATGGCGATGTATGGCCAGGGGGTCACTCGCGGTCGAGTCGCTCGACTCGGAATCGCCGCGACCACCAACCAAGCCTGTGCCGCTATCGCACCTCGTGCAGACTCCGGTATCTCAACTGATTTCCTCTATCATTTCTTCGAGTTCAACTACGAGTATCTGCGCTCGCTCGGGCATGGCGCCAACCAGAAGAACTTAAATTTGGAAATCATCCGGCAGGTCTCGGTTCCAATTCCACCGGAAGCCGAGCAACGCGAAATCGCCGCCCTGCTCGCGACGCTGGACGCGAAGATCGCGCACCACGAGGCGAGGCAGGGGTTGTTGCGAGAGCTTTTCCGCACGTTGCTGCACGACCTCCTCACCGCCCGCCGTCGCGTCACGTCGCTCTACCTCGCCGACCTTTCGATTGCTCCATGAACAGTCGGCGACAATTTCCTCTTTATAAAAATTACTTGCGGAGAGACCGCGAGTGGGTCGATGTTACTGGCAACATACCCGTCACGCCTCGGGTGATCGCTCGCAAGAATGGTCATACTGCGCACCAGGACGGGTGCTTTTTTTTTGGGAGGTCGAGGTGAAGTTCACGAAACCGCCCCTGACCGTTGAGCAGCAACTCGCGAAATTACGCGGGCGCGGATTGGAAATTGGCGATGAGCCAACAGCCCTATGGGCCCTGCGCCGTTTGGGGTACTATCGTCTCGCCGCGTACACTCTTCCTTTTCAGCAGGACCGTCTTCCCGACAAGCCCTTTCACACCGGCGCTACGCTGTGTCAGGTGCTGGCGCTTTATACTTTCGATCGGGAGTTACGACTGCTCGTGCTCGATGCCGTCGAGCGGGTCGAGGTCGTCCTGCGCACCAGCATGGTCTATCATCTGAGTCTGGCTCACGGTGCTCACTGGTTTATGGATACGGGCTTGTTCTCAACAAGCTTCGATCACTCCCGGTTCATTTCCCTCATCGAGGAAGAAATGGAACTGTCGCCAAAAGGCAGTAAACCCAATCGAGTCCATGCCGAAGTCTTCATCAACCACTACTACCGGAAATATGGCGACCCGCGTCTGCCGCCCGCGTGGATGGTGGCGGAGACCCTCTCACTCGGCACGCTCTCCCGTCTTTATTCGAGTCTGAAATGTCCGAAGTCCCGCCAAACCATCGCTACTGCGTTCGGGTACAATGAAGCCATCCTTGGTCCCTGGCTCCACACCTTAACCTACGTTCGCAATCTCTGCGCCCACCACGCACGATTGTGGAATCGGCAGTTTGTCATCAAGGCGCAGATTCCGAAGCGCCACGCCAGGAGGATTCCCGTCAACGACCGCTTTTACGCGGTGGCATATATTCTCGCCGATCTGCTGGCGACAGTCGAATCACGCAGCCGCTGGCGTTTTCGGCTGCGTGAATTGATTGAAAACCATCCCGAAGCAAATCGCCCGGCGATGGGATTCCCGGGCGACTGGAAAAATCAACCCCTCTGGCAAGACGAACTGCCCGATGCCGCGACTCGAGCGGGTTAGCCTCTTCAAGCGAATGTTGGTCTTCATCGATGAATCCGGCGACCCGGGAATGCCTCCCGGCAACGGGGCTTCCGCGTTCTTTACCGTCACCCTCGTCGTCTTCGAGGATCGTGAGGAAGCGGCAGCGGTGGAACAACGGATCGAATTGCTGAAGCGCGAACTCAATCTGCCGGCAGGCTTCGAGTTTCATTTCAGCAAACTCAAATCCACCTGGCGCGAAGCGTTCCTGCGCGCCGTGGCTCCCTACGAGTGGTTTTATTTCTCGATCGTCCTGAACAAGGCCAAGCTGACGGGAAAGGGTTTTCAGTTCCCGGATCCATTCTACAAATACACCTGTGGTCTCGTCTTCCAGAATGCAAAACCCCATCTGAATGACGCGATCGTAGTAATCGATGGCAGCGGCGGGCGGGAATTTCGCACCCAACTCAGCACCTATCTGCGCAAACGGGTGAATGACGGAGGGGGCGGCCCCAGACTCATTCGCAAGGTCAAGCTGCAAGACTCGAAGCGTAATTCGCTTCTCCAACTCGCTGACATGGTCTGCGGCACAATCGCCCGTGGTTACACCTCTCCGGACGACAAAAGCTGTTACCGAAATCTCATTTCCCATCGGGAAATGCAGGTTCAATTCTGGCCAAAATGAAAATCCCCCCGACCTATCCTTGCGGAAAGAGAACCATACGGAGCCGGTTCGGTCTGGGGGGCAATTCCACGGTGAACATCGACTCATCCTCGGTGGAAATCAAGTTTCGATTCCAGGGGGAGAGGGATTCGAACCCTCGGCCGTGGCCAGTTCCGCTTTCTCCATGACCAACCTCGCCCTCGAAGCTGCCACCGTGCAGTTCCCGCTTATCCGTCACGCAGTCGACGCGGGATGGACGTTTGTGTCTGAAGCCGAGGCGCTGGTGCAGCGCGGCGGTGAGAGCGGATTATTTTTCGATCAGGAATTACGCGCTGCACTCTTGCGCTTGAATCCGGCGGTCGTGACGCCGGAGAACGTGGCGGCGGTCATCGCGGAAATCGAAGCCGCGCCGCCCACGATCGAGGGCAACAAACAGCTGCTCGAATGGCTACGCGGCCAGCGCACCGTTTTCGTCGCCAGCGAAAAACGATCGCGGAACGTGCGGTTGATTGACTTCGCCGATCCGATTGGACCGGGGCGCAACCGCTTTCAAGTCACCGTCGAATGGGCTTTTCGCCAGCAATGGAAAAAGGGCAACCGGCCCGATGTCGTGTTTCTCATCAACGGCGTGCCGGTTGCGCTCGTCGAATGCAAAAATCCCAAGCTCAAAGGAGCGATGGAAAAGGCACTCGTGCAGCTCAGGCGCTATGAGAAGGAAACGCCTGAGATGCTGGTGGCTCCCCAGGTCTTCAACCTCACGCACCTGATCGAGTATTTCTACGGCGTCACGTGGAGCACGGAGCGAAAGGGAGTTTTCAACTGGCGGCATGATTTCGCTTCGGTGCAGACGGGCACCACGGGGGAATATGTGCAGAAAGAAAAAATTCCGCCGCACACCAGCGATGGCGAGATTGCAGGCGAGTCCCTGCCTTTTGCGGCTGAAGGCCCGGGCGCCGCCCGACCGACCAGCTACGGCGAGCAAGTGCGGACGTTCTTCGATCGAGAGCGTTTTCTCACCCTGTTGCGCGAGTGGATTCTGTTTTTCACGAAGGACGACGAACTCAAAAAAACGGTACTACGCCAGCATCAGACCCGCGCCGTCGTAAAAGTTGTCACCCGTTGTCTCGACCCACAAAAAACCCGTGGCCTCGTTTGGCACACCCAAGGCTCGGGGAAGACATTTACCATGATCACCGCCGCCCGGCTGCTGCTCACCGGGATGGAGGCCGCGACCGCACCGACCGTGTTGCTCGTGGTGGATCGCAACGAGCTGGAGGGTCAGCTTGCCGGTTGGGTGGACCGTTTGCTGGGTGAGATCAGCCAGGCAGGAATAGCCGTGGAGAAGGCTTACCGCCGCGACCGACTGCGCGAACTGTTGGCGGCGGATTTTCGCGGGCTGATCATCACGATGATCCACAAATTTGACGGGATGCCTGCACGCATCACCACGCGAAAGGATTTTTTTGTGCTGATCGACGAGGCGCATCGTTCAACCGGCGGCGATCTCGGCAACTACCTGATGGGCGCGCTACCCGAAGCGACCTTCATCGGATTCACTGGCACTCCGATCGCGAAGACCGAGAAAGGCGAAGGCACGTTCAAAACGTTCGGCCTGCAGGATGCCGATGGCTATCTCGACAAGTATCCTATCGCCGAGTCGATCCGCGACCGTACTACCCTCAAGCTCCGGCACAGTCTCGCGCCCAGCGAGCTCGTGTTGGATGAACAATTGCTGGAAGCAGAATTTCTGGCATTAGCCGAAACGGAAGGAGTTTCGGACATCGCCGACCTCAACCGCGCGCTGGATCGCGCGGTAAACCTGAAAACTTTTCTCAAAGCTGATCACCGCGTCGCCCAAGTGGCGGCGTTTGTCGCGAAACATTTTCAGGAAAACGTGGAGCCACTCGGCTACAAAGCCTTCCTCGTGGCGGTGGATCGCGAGGCCTGCGCGAAATACAAGAAAGCGCTCGACGATCATTTGCCGCCAGAATGGTCCCAGGTCGTTTACACGAAAAGCCCCAACGATGGGGTCGAACGCCCTCTCGTGGCGGAATTGCAACTCGACGACGTAGCCGAGAAGTCCGTGCGCAAAACATTTCCCAAGTCCGGCACGCAGCCAAAGATCCTCATCGTCACGGACAAACTCCTTACGGGCTATGACGCGC
This sequence comes from uncultured Opitutus sp., assembly GCA_964450575.1. GTDB lineage: Bacteria > Verrucomicrobiota > Verrucomicrobiia > Opitutales > Opitutaceae > ER46. The sequence goes on along the minus strand of CAYVDZ010000149.1, from coordinate 2,161 downwards.
CGATCCTCTATTGCATGTATCTCGACAAGCCGATGCGTGACCACGTGCTGCTTCAAGCGGTGGCGCGCGTGAATCGTCCCTACGAGGATGCGAACGGGGTCGAAAAACCGTGCGGTCTCATCATCGATTTCGTGGGCATCCTGAAGGATTTAAAAAAGGCGCTGGCCTTCGACTCCGAGGACTACAGCGGCGTGATCGAAGGGCTCGATGTGCTTTTGGCTCGTTTCCGTGAGCTGATGAGTGGACCGGCCTTGCGTTATTTGCCGAAAAGTTCGGGCAACGATCGCGATGTGCAGCTCGAAAACCTACTCTACGAAACGTTGTTTCGGAAAGAGGCGCGAGAGATCTTCACCGAGTTGTTCAAGGAAGTCGAAACGATCTACGAAATCATCTCACCCGATCCGGCACTGGCTGACTATATCGCGCCCTACAACCGACTGGCCGATCTATATGCCATGATGCAGGCGGCCTATGGGCACGCGACGAGCTTGGTGGGCGGGTTGGCCAACAAGACCGCCGCTCTTGTACAGGAAAATGCCACCGCTCACGGTCTGGACCGGCTGGCGAAGACGGTGGAATTCGACGAAGCCGCGCTGGCTGCGTTGCGCGTACGCAAGGGTCCGGACGAGGAGAAAGTCATCAACCTTGTCCGCAGCCTGCAGCAGGACGACACCAAGACAGAGCCCCACCTTATCTCCATCTCTGAACGAGCCGCCTCGGTCATGGAGGCTCTCGACGAACGTCAAGCGTCCACGCAACAGGCCCTCGAGCAGCTCGACGCACTTATGGCAGAACGCATCGCCGCAGAGCGGGACAGAGCCGCCAGTGGCCTCGCGGCCGGTCCCTTCGGTGTCTTCTGGGAGCTTAAACGTGAGGGCTATCCCGAGGACCGGGCCAAGGCGCTCGCGCTGGAGATTGAGGAAGCCTACGTGCGATTCCCAAATGCGAGCGCCAATGCTGACGAACTTCGTCAGCTCAAGGCGGAGATATACAAAGTTCTCCTCAAACTTGTGGGCGGGAAAAAAATGATCGACCTGGCCGATAAGGTAATGCGTGCGCGTCCGTCATGAGCAGGGGTGCCCTGCTAACTCCGATGGAAGAATTCCGACGCCGAGTGGACCGATGGTCTGCACGGTTACGTGCGACTCCACGGAGAATCATGGTCATGCGCATGACGCGCAAGTGGGCCTCGTGTTCTGCGCGCGGCCGTATCTGCTTTGCGCATGACCTGCTCGAGCTTTCCGAGCGTCAACAGGACTACGTGATTGTGCATGAACTCCTGCATCTTCGTCATCCCAATCACGGCAAGGTTTTCACCGCGCTATGTCGGGCTCATTTGAAGCGACCGATGCCTCCGCCGAAGTTTCGGCGCTCGGCCGGATCAAGCAAGGGCACCACAAAGGTCAATGGGCCCAACCCCTCTGCACGTCCGATGGCGCGAAGCTGACTCCGGCCGGCTGTGCTGGGCGGATCCAACCGCGTGAAATCCGTTGGCACCGCAGCCAAACCGATTACGCCCGGCGACGGACCGAATAAGTGTCCTGCGATGCTGCCGTCCGGAGACGATCGTGTTCCGCTCCGTCCGGCGCAACCTGGCGTTAAACGAGGGTAACACTCGAATCCTAACTTCTTTGATATTAGGATTAAATTAAGGTTTTCGCCCGACAAAAAAAGCGCGGTCCGAAGACCGCGCCTGGGAAAACGAACGGGGACGGGCGGCGAAGGCAGTCTTACACCTCAATCTGCGGACGGTCCTTCTCGGGCCAGTCGATGTGAAAGAACTTACCGCGCGGCTGATCGGTGCGCTCGTAGGTGTGCGCGCCGAAGAAGTCGCGTTGACCCTGCAGGAGATTCGCCGGCAGCCGGGCCGAGCGGTATCCATCATAGTAGGACAACGAGGTGCTGAAGGTCGGGATCGGGACGCCGCACTCCGCCGCGATCGCGATGACCTTGCGCCAGTTTTCCTGGGCCTGCTGGACGGTCTTGTTAAAGTAGGGGTCGAGCAGGAGATTCGCCAGATCGGGTTTCCGGGCATAGGCCTCGGTGATCTTCTGCAGGAACACCGCGCGGATGATACAACCGCCACGCCAGATCTGGGCAATCTGACCGAAGTTGAGCTTCCACTTGTACTCTTTCTGCGCCTCGCGCATCAGCTGGAAAC
>CAYVDZ010000148.1:0-9597 GCA_964450575.1 uncultured Opitutus sp. | reverse complement strand
GCCACCCGCGTGCGAAGCTACGATATGCTCGCCTGCGCCGATGCTTTGTCCCGGCGGGTGCCGAATCTTTTCTCGCTCGAAATGTGGGGCGGAGCGACGTTCGACACCGCGATGCGCTTCCTCAACGAGGATCCGTGGGAACGCTTGCGGCAACTCCGGGCACACGTGCCCAACATTTGTTTCCAGATGCTCTTCCGCGGGGCCAATGCCGTCGGCTATACTAATTATCCGGACAATGTTGTCGCCGGGTTCGTGAAGCATGCTGCGGCCAGCGGCATGGATATTTTCCGGGTCTTCGATTCGCTCAACTACCTGCCGAATCTTCGCGTGGCGATGGAGGCGGTCAACGCCACCCACGGGGTATGCGAGGCGGCCGTGTGTTACACCGGCGATATCCTCGACGACCGCCGCGACAAGTTCTCGCTGAAGTATTATGTACGCATGGCGAAAGAGTTGGAGCGGATGGGTGCGCACTTCATTGCGATCAAGGACATGGCTGGACTCTGCCGGCCCTACGCGGCCCTCAAGCTGGTCAAGACGCTCAAAAGCGAGGTCGGCCTGCCCATTCATTTTCACACCCACGACACCAGCGGCATCGCTGCGGCGAGCGTGCTGCGGGCCGCAGACGCGGGAGTCGACGTGGTCGACCTCGCCCTTGCGTCCATGAGCGGCAGTACGTCGCAGCCGAATTTGAACTCCGTCGTAGCGGCGCTGCAGCATACGCCGCGCGATCCCCAACTTGACCTGCCGGCGCTCAACGAATTTTCCGATTATTGGGAAACCGTCCGCGACTACTACCGGCCGTTCGATACAGCGCCCAAGAGCGGCTCGGCCGAGGTGTATCTCCACGAAATGCCCGGTGGCCAATATACGAATCTCAAGGAGCAGGCCGCCTCGATGGGCGTCGCCCACCGCTGGCCGGAGATCGCGCGTACATACGCAGAGGTGAATCAGCTTTTTGGAGACATCGTGAAGGTCACGCCCAGCTCGAAGGTGGTCGGCGACATGGCGCTGTTTCTGTTCAGCAAGGGGATCAAGCCCGCGGATATCGTGAACTTCGAGCCGGACACGATGACGTTCCCGGAAAGCGTCATCGACATGCTGATGGGTGGTCTCGGCTGGCCCGAGGGCGGCTGGCCGGAGCGGGTGTCTCTCGTCGTGCTCGGTCCGGAACGCCACGCCACGGCACGCACGCCGTACGAGGCAACCTTGCCCGCGCCGGAAGGCCGCCGCCAGAAATCGACCTTTAAGAAAGTCGGAAAGGCAAAGCAGAGCACACCTCCCGCGTCCACCTCCGCGGCTGGCATCGTCGATCTGGAGCAGGTACGGGCCGAACTGACGGAGAAATTGAAACGCGCCGCCAACGATGATGATGTCTACTCACATCTGATGTATCCGCAGGTATTCGCGGAATTCGCGAAACACCAGGCGACGTATAGCGACGTATCCATCCTTCCAACCCCGGCGTTTTTCTACGGCCTGCGGCCGGGCGAGGAAATCTCCGTGAGCATTGAGGAAGGCAAAGTTCTTATCATTCGGCTCATCGCCATCGGCCAATCCGACAAGGATGGCCGCCGCGCCATCAGTTACGAGCTCAACGGTATCGCCCGCGAAACCTTCATTCAGGACAAGGCGGTCGTGCCGAAAACGAAGGCCCGTCCGAAAGCCGCGCTGGCAGATCCCAACCAGGTCGCGGCGCCCATTCCCGGCCTCATTGCCCAACTCAATGTCTCGGTTGGAGGCAAAGTCACGAAGGGCGACAAGCTCCTCATGATGGAGGCGATGAAAATGCAGAATACGGTCTACGCGCCTACCACCGGCGTGATCTCCGAGCTGCACGTCGCGCTCGGCGAAACGGTTGAGGCGAAGGATCTGCTCATCAAAATCCGTCCTGCGACCTGAGCCAAGCGGGCAGGACGGCCTCAGCCGTCCCAAACCCGCGGCTCGGGCGTTGCAGGTTGAAAGGTGCCGCGCCAGGATCCTCCGACAGTCGGAGAATTGAACGCTCCTCCTTTCAACCCGCAACCGCATTTTCCGCCGCTCGACTACTCTTCCGTCGGACGGTCACGGCCAAGTGTCGCCGGGGCTGGCTGCCTGCTGAGCCCGTTGCACCGTGGCGAAGGGCGTCGCCTGCGAGCCGGCAGCGCGGTCGTCGCCATCGACCGCCACGAAGTAATCGGCGGTGGAGAGCGGCGGAATCAGCATCAACGAAAAAAGTCCAAAGCAGCGGGCACGAGAAAACATGAGCAATGAGGGGTCCACACCACCGTGGCCAAATCGGGGACCAGAGCAATGGCAGAACCATAAAGTGGATCGGCTTGTCCCCCAACCGGCGGCGCGTCACGGGTCTCACGGCCCGGTCCACCGAGCCAGACAGTCCACGTGGCGACCGTTGCTCTCGCATCATTATCGCGGGTCCACTGATTTCAATGAAGCCCTCGGCTCGGACGCCGTAACTTTAGCCGTATCCGTCGGAGATGGACGCGGGTGGAGCAGATTCGGGACCGACCAGTTTCATGTCGCATATGCGACACGAAACTGGTCGCGACTTAAGTCTGGCGTCGCGCGAAAATCGACCTGGCCGCGCCGAATATCTTCCAGGGGCGAACGCTCTGAAATACAGGCAGGAATGCCTGTTTCATGCCGGGCGCACGTGCGATCCGGACCCCAAAAAAACCGCGGCCTTCCATCGGCCGCGGATACTTTGCCGTATCCGTCGGAGATGGACGCGGGTTGGGCAGGTTCGGGACCGACCAGTTTCATGTCGCATATGCGACATGAAACTGGTCGCGACCTCGAAAATAGTTTTACGCGAAAATCGACAGGGCGCGCCTAACATCTGTCGGAGCAGACGCTCTGAAATACAGGCAGGAGTGCCTGTTTCACGCCGGGCGCGCGCTTGATCCGGACGCCGCAAAAAAACCACGACCGTTCACCGGTCGCGGTTCATTCGCTGCGGTTAGCAACGGCGGACTAGAACTTCATGGTGACCGTCAACTCGGCCCGGGTGCCGGGCTCGGCGAGGATCGACTCATTACCATAAACCCCATTGGGCGGTGACCAGTTCTTTTCACCAGTGAGATTCAACACCGTCAGCCGTGCATCCCAAGTCTTGCGGGCATAGAAAAGGCCGCCGTCAAATTGATACTGCCACGGGATAACGAGCGTGCCGGCCCAGTTGTTATTCATCTCACTCGTGTAGGTCCCGTTGAGCGAGAACCCAAATCCGTTATCGAACTTATATGACATCAAAGCGTTGGCCTGATTGCGCGGCGCACCTTGCACCCGTACCCGACCGGTCCTTTGGGAGTTCCGAACCACCCCGGCCGATGCCACCGGCGTCACCGTGATCGCCTCGAATCCCACCGCATCGGCGGGCACGCTACCATCGATCAGGGCGTACGAAAACGTCGCATAAAAACTGCGGTTCGGCTGATAGTTCGCCTCGAACTCCACGCCGCGATAGCGATACGTCGCAACCGGACTGTTTAGCGGCTTGTCCTGGCGGGTTTGTTGGAAGGCGGCTGAACCCAGGAATAGTTTTCCGCCCACCAGCGAGAGTTTAACCCCTGCTTCATAAAGTTCGCTGGGCTGCTGAAACGCTTCCTTCTCCAGCACAAACGGCGCCGAACCGCCCGGGCCCGTACCGATAAACGCCACATAGCCGCCACCATTTCCCGGCGCACCAGAGGTATTCTTGCTGTAGTTGTAAGTCGCATACGTCGAGACTGTCGGCGAGATGCTGTACACCAAACTCCCGTTGACATTCGGGAGCACAACATTGATTCGATCTTCCGGAAAAGCGGTAAACGGGTCCCGTGAATAGACGTTCATGAAATCGGCCCGGGCACCGGTCACGGCGCTAAACTTGTCGGAAAGTTTCCAAACGGCCTGCCCAAACGGCGCCACCGTGCGCGCATTGCTGATGTTGCCATCGGCCCCACTCACGCCTCCGAATGCCACCAAGGTCGAGCCCGTGCGGCCCGGATAGCCGGGGACCGGCGCCGACGCGAAGTGCCCGGCCCAGTTGACCGAGTTCGTCGCGTCGATGAAACTACGATCGCGCGTGATGTCCCAGACTGCCGCCGGTTCGAAGAAGAAATTGGCCCAGGCTTTGACGCTGATATAGCGAGCCGTGGCTCCATAATTCAATGCATGGGCGCCGAGCTTGTGCTGAAACTCGAGGCGTGACTCCAAGGTGTAAGACGGATCGATGATCTCCGAATAATGATACGAGCTGAGCGTATCACGCCGCGTATAGGTAAACAGAGTATTGCTCACCACGTTCAAATCCGGTGAGGACTTGAAGGTCTGCAATGCCTGCAGCTTGAAATTACGACCCGTCGAGTTGTCGCTCGGCTTCAGCATGCGGGTCCGCCGGTCCAACTTCACCTCAGGCCCATAGACCAGCGTGTTGATGGGAAAGCCCGAGGTAACGAAGCGGGAATTCTGCGGATCGGACGGCGCCGCGGCGATCCCGTTGTTGATGTTAATACCCGTCCGGTAGTAGCCGTCGTCAATCAAACGCTGGGTCGGACGGTTCACGCCGAAGTTTTCGACGTACTCAATATAGAAGGCCTGGCCGTTGAGAAAAAGCTCGTAGTCCTGAGTCGGGCGCCAGGTCAACGCACCATAGAGCGAGTGCTTGCGCGTGTATTGATCATAATAATAGCCATCGCTCTCCTCCCCTGCGTAGCTGAAGCGATAAGCGAGTTTGCTTGAAACCGGACCGCCGAAGTCGAGTCCCCAACGGTAGGTGTCGTAGGTGCCAACCGTCACCTGCGAAGAACCCTTGAAGGTGTCGAAGTACGGTCGCTTGGTGATCAAATCGACAAAACCACCCACGTAGGTGGACACACCTTGGATCGCGGTGGCGGGACCTTTGACAATGTTGACGGACTCGACCGAGTTGAAATCGATCGGCATGCCATTGCCATTGCTCGTAATGCGTTCCCGCATCCCGTTCATGAAGACGTCGGCGGACTGACCCCGGATGTCAGGATTTCCCGGCGCACCGAAATTAGTCCGCGTGTAGGAACTGGAGGTCAGTTTGGAAAAGTCACGCACATCCTGAATGGCAATGGCGGACAACTGCTCCCGCGAAATAATCGTCACATTGCGCGGCGTATCGATAATGCTCATGTCCGTGCCAAAGACGGAATTGAACGGTCGCGACGTCGGCAGAATTTGCTGTTCAATCGGGACGGCGCTGACCTCGAAGCGCTCGAGTGTGGTAATTTCGCCAGCAGGACGCGCCGGCGCGGCAGTTTGGGCAGAAAGCGGTGCAAGGAGCATCCCGAGGGAGGCTGACACCACGACGGCACGTTGGGTGGATTGGCGGTTGATCACGGCGCTCATATAGCACGGCTCGGACCAAGTCAGATTCGAGATAACGAAAGCAACATCGTAATTTCCTCCGATGAAAAAAATTCAGCCAATTTGGGGCCAGTGAGTTGCGCTTAGGAGAGTATTATGTGGTGAGGCACTCTCCGAGGTCACGCCCCGTCCCACCGAATCAGTCCTGCGCAAACAACGGCACTACCTTCATCGCGATGACATCGATCAGCCCTTTATCGGTGAGCCGCAATTCCGGGATCACGGAGAGCGGAAGGAGGTTGAAGCCCATATACGGCACTTTGCAACCAAGCTGCACCCAGGCGCGCTTCAACGCAGTCGTCTCCTTCGCCACAATCGGCGCCCGCTTATCCGATAGTAAACCGGCAATGGGCAGGGCCACGCGGGCCAGCACCTTGCGGCCTTGTACAACGCAAACCCCACCCTTCATTTCTTTCACGGTCGCGAGAGCAAGCTGCATGTCCGCCTCATTCGTTCCGGCGATCACGACGTTGTGCGCGTCGTGTCCCACACTGCTCGCAACCGCACCCTTGCGCAGCCCGAAATCGCGCAGCAGTCCAAGTCCGACTCCGCCATTCTTCCCGTGGCGTTCGACGACGGTAAGAAAACAGAGCTCGTGCTGCTTGAGGTGCGTGTCCCAGGAAGCCGCCGGCGAAAGTTCCGCTTGATCATGCGCCGTCAGAATACCCGGCGGTACCACGCGAATGATGTTCGCCGTGACCTTCTTTTCCGGCAGCGCCGGGGTGAGCTTAACGCGGCGAGGCAACTTGATCGTGCGGTAGGCTGCCGCCGGATATTTGTAACGTCGCGTGAGCGCCTGCTCCAGCAGCGACGTCACCTTGCGTTTCTCCACCACCAGTTCGCCACCGTACCAGGTGTTCTGCACTTCAAGCGCGTCGTTAAGCAAAACAAGATCGGCGCGACGCGCGGGACCGAGTCCGCCGAATTCTCCGTCCATCCCGTATCGAGTTGCTGGATGCAGTGAACCCAGGCTCCAAGCCGTGGTCGTCGACAATCCGGCCGCCACCGCCTGACGCACGACCCAATCCAGACCAAAAAGGAAAAGGTCATCCGCATCGCGGTCATCCGTGCACACGCAAACCCGCTTCGCATTTGCACCCAGCTCAGTCACCGCCTTGATGGCTTGCGGCAACGAGTGCCACGGGGTCTTCGGATTGCCGCCCCGCAGAAAGATCCAAACGCCATTCTCCAGGAAGTCGTTGGCGATCTCCCGATCAATGGCCTCGTGCGTATCCGTAATTCCACTCGCGGCGCCAGCGGCCACAAATTCGCGGCCATAGATGTGTCCGCAGACCGGGCGTCCCCGCTTCAACGCTTCAGCGAGAATTGCATGGCTGCGCGCATCGCCCATCGCGACCGGGATATAATCCATCTTTTCGCCCAACGCCGCTGCTTCCGGCCAGCGATCGAAGAGGCTACCGATCTTGTCCGGCGTAAGATCACCGCCGGCGGTCTCGAGTGACGCATTCGTGGCCGGGACTGTGCTCGGCACCGTCAGAAAGATCGAAAGCGGCGCCTGCCGCGCGTCCTCCAACATCCACTCGATTCCAGCCACATCGCAGACGTTCCCGATTTCATGGCTGTCGCAAAACACGGTCGTCGTGCCATTGAGCAAAGCTGCTTCGGCAAACGCGCATGCGGTCATCATGCTGCTCTCAATGTGCACATGCGGATCGACCAGCCCCGGCGCGATGATGCCGCCCCGCGCGTCATAAATCCGAGTCGTCGCGCCGCCCATCTTCGCTTGCTTGAAGGATCCGGCCGCCTTGATGGTCGCGATCCGTCCGCCCTTGATCCAGATCTCGCGCTCGCGATGGATCCGCTCGGTATAGGTCGATAACACCCGGGCTCCCGTGACCACGAGATCCGGCGCCTCCCGCCCCATGGCAACGGCAGCCAGCGTCCGGGTTTGCGTATGCAGGGGCGGAACAGAGAAACGGGTCAACATAAGATTGATAAAGCAGGCGGCGCGCCGTCGCGCGACGCGATTTTCCAACGAAACCAAGTTCAACGCCAGCCAGCGACACGACCGGGCTCCTGATCTGCTTTTCCGCCGCCGTATCGAGATCAGACCTACAGCGACGACGTTCTCGAATGTCTCAAGCTTCGACTCTCCGCCACTACGAAGCTCCGGCCTTACGAAACCTTACAGCTCGTCCACGATCCCGCGCAGCACCCGCGCCGCGATCTCCGAAACCTGAGCTTCGTTTTCATCGATCGGATTGATCCCGTGTTGCGCGCCCGCGAGATCACTCAGGCCGCGCACGATCAGAATCGGCTTTCGATTCGCATACGCGACCTGGGCCAGCGCAGTGGACTCCATGTCGGCACAACGCGCCTGCCAGACGCGGAAAACCCATTCCCGATACTTCGCGTTATCGAGGAAGACCGTGCCGGCGACTCCGGTTCCACCGACACTTACCTCCACCTCGCGACCCGCTTTTCGCATGGCGGGAAGCTTCGCCACCGCCGTCCGCGCGGCCGTGAGCAAGACGGGATCGACCGAAAACGTTGGGACGCGCTTGAAGCCATCGCCCTCGCGGGAGACACCGACATCCGTGGGGAAAATCATCCCAAAATTCTCATACGTAGCCGTGTAGTAATCCGGCCGAAAGTATCCGCCCTTGCCGTCATCGTTCAGGTAGGCGGCTTCCGAATGATAAGCCCAGCGCTCCGGAATGACCACGTCTCCAATTTTCAATGACGGATCGGTCCCTCCTGCCACGCCGGCGAAAAGGATGTGTGTGATCGGAAACCGCTCCAGTGCAAGTTGCAGCTGATAGGCGGCATTGACGAGGCTCACGCCCGTCGAAAAGACCACGATATCGTGTCCTCCATAAGAGCCGCTCCAAAAAGGCAGTCCATTGATGGTGGTCAGTTTAAAGCCCTTCTCTTCGGCGACCCCGAACTCACGATGGAGCGCCTTGATCTCCGGCGGATAGGCCGCGCAAATCGCGAGCACGCGAGCGGTCGTGGCCTGCAGGCCGGAACCGAATGAAGCCGCCAGGAGGACCAGGCCCAAGGCACCAAGAAATGAACGACGACGAAGCGAAACCATGATTCGCGGGAGCAGAAGCGGTGCCAGTCCTGCTGGCAACACAGCGGAACCGTCGCCCGTACGATGAAACCATGCCTTCCTGCAGAGAGCACCGAACCGACGCAACTCCATCGGTTCGTCCTTTCGAACCGACGCGATCGCCCGGGACATTCAAAACCTTCATCACGCACACCGACCTCGGGCTCGACTCGCGGCTGCGTGGTCGACTCATCAGCACTGGGCAGGCAAAAGCGTCTTCCCGACGCTCTTAGTCACCGCCGGTTCACGTCCCCTCGTAAAGCTGCGCGATCTCGAGCAGGACTTTTTCCAACTCCTGGAAATACGTCTGCTCCGGCATTTTTTCCTTGGCCTGCCGCAGTTCGGAAACGCGCTGTTCCAACGTGTCTCGCCGCGCCCGTAGCTCGGACGACAGCAGCTGTTCTTCGGCACTGCGAACGAGGTGAAACTGGTGGGCCCGAACCCCATCAGGCGCCGCTCCATCACGAGCGCGTTTAGTCGCATACACGCCGCGGAACCAATCGGCCGGCGTACCGAGTCCGTCGCCATTGTCATCGAGCAAGGCGTGCTCCGTGGCGAGCCGGCCTTCCGTTTTATAAAACTCCGCGGTGCGATGCGACGCGCTCAAAAATGATTCGAGGAGGGAAATCTGTCCGTCTTTATCCAAATCGCTTTTGGGATCCGCCAAAGCCTCCGCAAAAAACTTTCCGAAGCGGGCGTAGTTCTGTTGGAAGCCGCTGCGGGTGGACGTCAGAATCACGCGTTGCGGCGCCGAAAGCTTGGCCATAAAAGGCGCACTCGACGACGTGGTATCCACCACGGCCAGTTGACGTTTAAACGGCTTAAGCCACTCGGAAAACTCCGTCGCTGAAACGTCTGGTCCGCGAAGGTTGAGCTTCGCCTCTTTCCCGTCGAAGGTCCCGTGCCCAATGAGCACGAGCCATAACTCCCCGCGCGAATTTTTCGGCTCCGCCTCAAGCGCGGCCTTCACTTGATCGCGATCGCTCAGCCCATCGCCCGACTCTCCGCCAATGAGGATATACTTTGCCTGAGCCTGAGTACTCACTTTCGCCCACGCATCAATCTGAAGTTTGAAGTCAGCTCCAAACTCCGCCTCACCGGGCGCACCGGCGACCACGATCACGGTCGCGCGATCGTCCTCGGCC
>CAYVDZ010000147.1:2278-9610 GCA_964450575.1 uncultured Opitutus sp. | reverse complement strand
GCTCCTGGAATTGAACAGCCAGTTTTTTGTTGCGATCCTGCTCATGTTTGGCGGCTGGCGGGTGTTTCACGGCGAGATGGGCGTGGGCGATTTGATCACGTTTTTCCTGCTGGCGAATCAGTTCTTCTCCCCCATCGCGGTAATTGGAAATCAATATAATCAGGCGCTCGTGGCGATGGCGGGAGCGGAGCGGGTGTTTCGCATGATCGATGCCAAACCGGATTGGGAGGATGCTCCTGACGCGGTGGCGCTGCCTGATCCGCGACTGAGTGCGACGGGCGCGCGGCCTGGTCCGGATGGAATGCGGGTGGAATTCCACGGCGTTTCTTTTGGCTACGATCCCGAACGAATCGTATTGCACGATGTCTCGTTTGTAGCGGAGCCGGGCCAGACCGTCGCGCTGGTGGGACACACGGGAAGTGGGAAGAGCTCCATCATCAATCTCGCCTCGAAGTTCTACCTGCCGACGGCGGGGGAGTTGCTCATTGATGGACATGAGATCCGCACGATCAGTGGTCAATCACTGCACCGCCAGATGGGCGTGGTGCAGCAGCAGAACTTTCTTTTTAGCGGCACCGTGCTCGATAACATCCGGGTGGCGAAGCCGGAGGCCACCGAGGACGAAGTGCGCCAGGCGGCGTCGAAACTGGACTGCCTCGATATTCTCGAGGCCCTGCCGCACGGTCTCCACACGGAGGTTGGCGAGCGCGGTTCGAGTCTTTCCGTGGGCCAGCGCCAGCTCGTATGTTTCACGCGATCCCTGCTCGCCGACCCGCGGTTGGTGATCCTGGACGAGGCGACCAGCTCGATCGACGCCATGACAGAAGCGCGCTTGCAGAAGGCGTTACTGAAGTTGCTCCGGGGGCGGACCAGCTTCGTGGTGGCTCATCGACTCAGTACGATTCGTCATGCCGACTTGGTCCTGCTGCTCGAGCAGGGGCGCATTATCGAGCGAGGGACCCATGCGGAATTACTCGCGCTGGGAGGTCATTACGCCGTCCTGTATCGTCAGTTCGTGCAAGTTGATGAAGCCGGATAGAACGCGAGAAGGTCCGGCCGGCCCGGACTTTTTCGCTTCACTTACGAGGGCGTCGAAAGTCATTTTCACTCTGGAAATCCAAAGATTTTCCTATGCAAACACGCGACTTTCCCTCTAGAAGAGCGCTGTTTCAGATCAACAACTCAAAATATTATGGCCAAAAAAGCAGCACGTAAACCTAACGCAGCCTTCATGAAACCGGTGCAGCCAAACGAAAAGCTCGCCGCTGTCGTTGGCTCCAATCCTCTCCCCCGCACGGAGCTGACCAAGAAGCTCTGGGTCTATATCAAGAAGAACAATCTTCAGGATAAGAAGATCCGCACCCAGATTAATGCCGATGACAAGCTCAAGGCCGTCTTCGGTGGTAAAGCGAAGGTCTCAATGTTCGAAATGACGAAGCTCGTCTCGAACAACCTGGTCAAAGCCTAAGCTGACCTCTTTCTGAGACCGCCGGGCCGCAAGGCTCGGCGGTCTTTTTTTGTTTTATAGCGAGATCATATAGTCAGTCTCATACCAATCGCTCGTGAAGTTCGGATCCCTGCCGCCGACGATCGCGGTGTTTTAGATCACGGATCAGCTGGCGAGGCGGTGCCTCAGACCGTTGAGGTTCAAACATCGATCAACCGCGGATAACGCGGATGGAGCGGATAGTTTGAGGTATGCTCGATCCTATCCGCGAGACCGGCGTAATCCGCGGTTAAAAACTCTGAGGTTTGGAAAAACGTGATCGGCTAAAACACGCTTTGTTTTTCAAGGACTTCAGCGTGGATAGACGAGTTCATCCGTGTTATTCGTGTGATCCGTGGATGTAATCTAAAAACTTTGGACCGCTGGTCTAGCCTCGCAAGAAACCGGGCGGAAGGACGACCTCGGCGTCATTTGACCGGGACGGTACGTTCTTATATATCGTCGCCGATTGCCGCTGCGATCTGCTTGCAGGAGAGTTTTAGAATCTCGAGCCGGGCAAAGCGTTTATTATCGGCCGGCACCAGGTGCCAGGGCGCGTGCAGCTTGTCTGTCATTGCCAGCATATCGCCGACGGCGGTTTCATACGCCGACCATTGCCGGCGATTCCGCCAGTCCTCGTCATTGATCTTATGGCGCTTGTAGGTGGTCTCCGCCCGATGGCGAAAACGGCGGAGTTGTTCCTCCTTGGAAAGGTGTAACCAGAATTTAAGGACAATGATCCCGTTTTCCGTGAGCTGCGCCTCGAAATCATTTAATTCCTCATAGGCCCGCCGCCATTCCGGCGGACTGCAAAAGCCTTCGATGCGCTCCACCAACACGCGGCCATGCCAGGAACGATCGTAGATCGTTACGCGGCCCGCCCGGGGGACATGGCGCCAGAAACGCCAGAGGTAATGATGCGATCGTTCTTCGTCGGTCGGTTTGGCCACCGGAATCACGCGGTAGTCGCGGGCGTCAATTGCGCTCGTCAGCCGGCGAATCGCCCCACCTTTGCCGGCGGCGTCCCAACCTTCGAATACCCACACGACCGAGCGTTTTTTCGCGGCCGCAGTGCGCACCACGCGATTGAGCCGACCGAGCCATTTGTCGCGCTTCTCTTCGTAAATGTCTTCTGACAGCCGTTGATCGAGTCGCACCGCATGCAGGCGCTCCAAGCCTTCGCTGCGGAGTGATACGATGCGACCGGGACGCGCCGCCGCCGCGGGTTTGCGGTGCTTCTGATGGTGCGCCTTGAAGCGCGCCAACAGATGGTCGGCCACGCCTAAATTGCGCGTCCGAACGTCCGTCGCATCGATCACCTGCCAAGGGGACTCGGGAGTATGGGTGACGCGCCGCATGCGCTCCGCCAGTCGGGAGAGCCGGCTATGCGAGCGATGATTCATCCAGTCTTCAGGCGTGGCCCGCCAGGCCGTATCGGGATCGGCTTCCAGCGTCAGCAGGCGAGCCCGCTGATCGGCCCGCGACAGGCGCAACCACACTTTCACGATCAGCGCGCCATCCGCCACCAGTAACGATTCGAAATGCGCCAGACGCTCCAAGGTCCGATCGAAGCGCTCCATTGCCCGCGCCGTCCTCGGCTGTTGCGAAAGGGCATCCTGGTGCCAACCGCCCACGTAGATCGCCGTCCTCCCCCGTGGCGGCAGGCTGCGCCAGTAGCGCCACATCGGCGGTCGCTCGCGCTCTTCATCTGTCGGAGCGTGAAACGCGAAGGTCTCGACGCCCCGCGGATCCAGCCAGCCATTGAGCAGGTTGACGACGTCGCCTTTGCCCGCGGCCTCGTCTCCCGCTACGATCAGCAGCACGGGAAACGCGGCTTGCTGCAACGTCACCTGCATCTGGATGAGCTCCTCCCGCACCTGTGGAACGCGAGCTTCGTAATCTTTCTTCGGCATCCGCCGGGAGTCCTGTGCCTTCGCCATTAGCGAACAGGTGAAGCGGGATCGGAATGTTGTCCAGCCTCGTGGTAGGAGGCTCTCAAACTGTGCGGTTTAGGAGCCCCCGCCGATCATCACCGGACCGGTGCAACACTTGAAGCCGCCGGAGCCCCGGGCTGCGTCGATCGGGGCACGCCGACGCGGAGCGAATTCACCCATGACCCGCCATACTGACGGTACGCCTCAAACCCCCGGGTTCCCCCGAGCAGTGGAGAGATTTTCGTCGTGGCTTCGTCGGCGAGCGCGGCAAGTTGCTGCGTCCGGTCCGCTCCCGGGATGGAATTGTCGCGCCGGATCGCCAGCGCCCGGGCCTCGATCTCTTGTTTCACGCCCCAGATGTGAGCGGTGGTTTCAGCCGGAAGCTCGAGTCGATTGATGAGCTGGGCCGATTGACGATAATTATAATCGTTCGCGCGCTCGAATTCCGCCCCTCGCGCCGGCCCGAGCATCGCTTTGATCTGCTCGTTCATTTTCCGCTGCGCTTCTCCGCGCCGCTGCTGCTCCTCGGGACCGGGCGACCCCATGATGATCATTCCAAACTGGGAATCGAAGTCCGCTTGGAGTCGATAGATGGAGCGAAATTCCTCCTCGTTGGGATCAAACGCGCTGAGTTGACTGCGTACGCGTTGGGCCGTGTCACTATTGCGAAGTAAATATTGTTCGAGTTCCTGCGGGTTCAAGACGCTCGCCAAGGATTCACGCTGTTGCTGTTCGAACGCCGTGAGTCGGCGGATCTGTTCGGGTCCCACCATTCCGCCGCCCCCAAAGACATCTGCACGTCGGTCGTCAAACTCGGCGAGGATCCGGCGAACGTCATCCGTCTTTTCCGGCGGTACGCTATCAAATCGGCGTCGTTGATAGAGTGCGTTGATATCCGAGTCGACGTCGTCGCTCCCCAATAACTCGCGCAGCCTGGTCTGTTGCTCTTTATAGAGCTGGCGTTGCGCCCCCATCCGCTGCGGGTCGGGGGTGCTACTCATCCAAAACGGGCGCGACTCTCCCTGCGGATCAAGGGCGCGAAAGCGGGCCGTAAAGTCGTCGCGCAGGCGTCCCGTGATGATCGCACGGACGATGTGCGGCGGAAAGCCGTTGTCCCGCAACTCGCGCACCAGCGCCGGGAGATCACCTGTGTTAAGTCGGTCCCAACCCTTGTTATCACGTGCGGCCGCTGGTGCGGCTCGAGCGTCGGTCTCGGGATGGGCGGCGGTGGGCGCGTTTATAGATTCCGGGCGGCCAGCAAAGAGTAGAACCGCGAGCGCGATGTTGAGCGCAAGCGAGGTCGCGATCAGAAGTCCAAAGAGGGTTTTCATGGGCGCTTAATTTCTTGGAGGCGTACTCACGGCTGCAGGCGGTGCGGGTCGCATCGATTGGTAAACCATGCCCCCCTCGGGGGTGATGGAAATGGCCCCGCCCTTTTCGATGTGCGTGAGCCAGCGTGCGTTTTCAACGTAGGTCGGCCCCGCCGCCGGCCCTAGTGTACTTAGAATCGCAGTACGCGTATTCTGGGCCAGGGCTTGCAGAGCATTGCGCTTGGCGTCGGCATCCAGGTTGCCGTCGTTCACGATCGCACTGGAGGCCGCGGCCGCGGGAGCCCGCTGGTCGTACGCGCGCACGATCGCGTCATACGAGACGCCCGCGCCGCTGGCCACGCGGTGCAGTTGTTGAAACTCCGAATTGGTGGCGCGCTCGTACTGCGCAAACCGCTCGTCGCCGAGCGCCGTCTTGATTTGCGCGTTAATGGTTTTTGTCGCTTCGCTGCGTTCGCGCATACTTTCCATGTCTCGCACGCCCGCGATGGGATTGAGTACGCTGGCGTAGGGTTGCTGGATCTCAAAGATAGCCCGGAATTCGGCCTCCGACGCATTCATGATGGCGAGTGGGGTCCGGAGCCGGCTGGTCAGCGGAGAGGTCCGTATTTCGTAGTCGGTCAGCTCGGTCGGCGTCAGTAGAGCCGCGAGGTCAGCGCGTTTCTCGCGCTCCAGCAAACTCAGTTTTTCGCGATCTTCCGGAAGCGCGATCCCCTGCATGGCCGCGCGGATCTGGCCGGACATTTCCGCGTAGTCGTCGTTGATACGCTGCACAAGGTCGATCTTCGCGGGTTTTATTTCCCCATATTGGCGGCGTTGCGCGGCCGTCGGATCCGCGCTGCCCGAGTAAAATGCATCCTGTCCCAACAGGCTTCGCAGCAGTTGGGTTCGTTCCCGAACGATTTTGCCGATCGCTTCGAACCGTTGCGTGCTGCCCGAATATAGACTGGGATCCGGCTTCCAGTACGGGGTCTCATGCATCTCGCGCGTGAGTTCCTTGATCTGCGGCGCAAAGCGGGCCGCGATCTCCGCATTGATGATCGATCGAACGATCGAGGCGGGAAAGCCGGCGGCGCGCAGTTGGGCCACCAAGCGCGTCAGGTCGGGCGAATGCAGCGATTGCCAGAGTGAAGGCGCTTCCTTCGAGACGGATCGGGTCGAGGCGAGACGATCGTCCGGGCGTGACGCCGCGCTGCGGTCGGCCTGATTGGTGCTGGCGGAGCGAAAATCAAAGAAGCCGCGAACAGCCGGCGGCGCCAGCGTGGGCTTGGCGGCGAACAGACCAAGCAAAGCGGCATTGGCCACCACGGAGGTCGCCAGGACGAGAACAGACGGGTTCATGCGGGGAAGGGGTGGCAGGGCAATCCGGACCGACGGCGGAACGATGGTGGATTCTGGGGCTAATGTAAATCCAGGAGACTGCCGATTTCACCATAATGGAACCGAACGCCAACAAGGATTCTATAACCGCTGTAGTACACGCCTGAACGGAGTGTTTATTAGGGCGGGGTGACGTTCCCGCTGGTTTTTGTTCGCGGCAGGGGCCGGATGTCCGGAAGCTGCGGGTTTCCCCGATCGAAACCATGACCGACGCTTTCCATCCCCAGCGTACCCGCGCACTTCTGATGCTCGTGCTCGCGACCGCCTTCTGGGGGTTGAGCTTTCCCGTAATCAAGACGATCCTGCTTCTGCACGATCAGCTTCTGGGGGAGTCCGCGACCTGGTTCTCCACCTTCTACACGATTGCGCCACGCTTCCTGTTGGCGACGGCTATCATTGCGATCTGGCTCGGCCGGGGTTTCTGGCGCGTCACAGCCGGCGAACGTAAACAAGGCTTGATCATGGGGCTGTTCGCGGCGGCGGGCATGCTCTTTCAGAGCGACGGGCTTCAATATACCGAAGCCAGTACGTCAGCGTTTCTCACCCAGTTATATGCAATTCTCATTCCCGTCTGGCTCGCCTTGCGCGCCCGCCGCAATCCCGGCGCGCGGGTCTGGCTGTGTTCCGCCCTCGTCCTGACTGGCGTCGCCATCCTCGGTCGTTTCAACTGGCGCGAACTGCACCTCGGTCGCGGGGAATGGGAAACGCTCCTAGCGTCGGTTTTCTTTATGGGACAAATCCTGTGGCTGGAGAAAAAGGAGTTCGCCGCGAACCGTCCACTGCAGCTGACACTCGTGATGTTTGCCGTGCAGGCACTGATCTTCTGGGTCGGAGCGTTGGCGACCGCGCCCAACGTCACGGCGTTGATCGCGCCGTGGTCGTCCGGTCCCTGGTTGGGCCTGACGTTGGTACTCACCGTGGTGTGCACGGTCGGGGCGTATTATTTAATGAATACATGGCAGCCGAAGATCACCGCGATCGAGGCCGGGTTGATCTACTGCGTGGAACCCATTTTTGGCACCGTGATGGCGTGGTACCTGCCGGCGCTGTTGTCCGTCTGGGCCGCGATCAACTATCCGAACGAGAACGCCACGTGGACGTTGTTTATTGGCGGCGGTTTGATCACGGTTGCCAACATCTTGATCCAGTTCAAGCCGCCCGAAAAAACGTAAGGAGTGAAAGGTGACACAGACATTCCTGTCTG
>CAYVDZ010000147.1:0-2178 GCA_964450575.1 uncultured Opitutus sp. | reverse complement strand
GGTGACACAGACATTCCTGTCTGTTTTGTTTGATTGAAAGGGAGGGGAGGGAAGAGAATTAAAAGACCCGTCCACCCCGCTCATCCATCGAGCGACCCTGAACAGACAGGAATGTCTGTATCACTTTAAGGCCGCGACCGCCTTTACGCCGGCGGCGGAGTCAACGCGCGGCGCGCTCGGATGGACGTGATGGCCCTTGCCGTCACGGCGGTGAGTACGATCACACCACCGACCAGCGCGAGGAAGGTGGGTTTCTCGCCCATGGCGATGAGAACCCACACCGGATTGAGAATCGGTTCGATGACCGGGATCAGTACCGCCTCGAGCGCCGTGACGTGTTTGATTGCGCGCGCATAGAGCCAATACGAGACGCCGAGCTGCACGGTCCCGAGCAATATCAACGCGGTCCATCCGCTGGCATCCAGCGCGGGGGCTTCGAGTATCCACGGCAGCCCGACAAAGAACGCGATCAGGTTGCCCAGAATGATCGATTCGATCACGGAGCCGTCCTTCTGTTTCCGTAACGCAATGGTCATCGCCGCGAAAAAAATGCCGCTCATCACCGCCAGCGAGTTGCCCAGGACATTCGCGAGCTCCAGACCGCCGGCGAAGAAGAGCGTCATCCCGCTCAGCACCACGCCGATCGTGATCCAGTCGGCGCGCGTGGCACGTTCGCCCAGCACCCAGGCACCGAACAGGGCCACCCAAACCGGGGCGGTGTACTGGAGCAAAATCGCGTTCGCTGCCGTGGTCAGCTTGGTCGCCGCGCAAAAAGTAATCGTGCACGCCGCGTACGCGAAGGCGGCAAACACTTGGTCCCGTGAGAAGTGAAATCGCAGCCCGCGATTGGTCGCGATCAGGAACAGCGCTGCGATCAGACCGCGCCCGCCCGCCACCGCCAGCGGCGACCAAGGCACCGCTTTGATGAGCAAGCCCCCCAAGCTCCAACAAAACGAAGCGCCAACAAGTAGGAAGACGGCGCGGGTATGGGCGGGGTTCACGGGAAGCCCGCTGAATTGCGGGATCATCGCCGGCGCGGCAACGCCAAAGGTGAAGCGGCGATTCGAGCTGCCGATAGCGTGGATTGCCGCAGTCGGCCAAGCCTCCATCGCAATGGCTGGCAAGGGAGTTCGTTGCCGATAACACCCATGCGAAGCGCGCTACCGCGTGCCGACAACCACGCGAACCGGCGGCGGCAACGGCCGCGGGTTGCGCAATACACTGTGGTTGATCACGCGCCGCTGATCGGCCGTGAGCGGTGGCAGATTCGGCAACGTGTCATTCCGTGTCTCCCGCAGCCACTCGCGCGCGAGCGCGCGGAAGTCATCCCAGCGTTCCGCGATAAAGTGGTCCCGCCCATTCATCGGCCCGCCATCGCCGACCAGCGGGCCCGCCCGCGCGACTTGTCGCAACAGGCTCCGCCATTCCGTGAGCAACCGGTCGATATCCCCGCGCCCTGCCGTCTCCACTTCGTCCAGGACATCACGCGTCCGCGCACCTTCCGCCACGAGTGCGCGTACCGATTCGCTGGCACCCGAACCGTATTGAATCGGCACCCCTTCGTGCAGCCACCCTTCGATCGAGATTCGTCGATACGTTCGTGTACAGGACTCCGCCAGCCGGCCGATGCCGCGCGGATTGGTCCCGGTAAAACGATCCTGCGCAAACAGGTTGGCGGCATCGAAGAGGAGATCGTCGAGCGGATAACGCCGGTCCTCCAGTGCCGCCGCCAGTGCCAGACCTTCCGGTCCAAGGAAAAAGGATACGATCTCGCCGCGCACCGTGAGCCGGAGATAACGATCGAGGACGCCCGTGCGCTGCCATTGCCAGAGCAACGTGGGCGTCGGAGAAATGTCGAGACACGCCGCTCGATGCGCGCACTCGCGGCAGGCGGGAAACTGATTGCGTTCCCGTCGCACCAGTCGCGCCCGGCCCGTCGCCGTGCGTTCGCCGCAGGGTAGGGTATCCGCCGGCGTGTCGTCGGCTTCGTCCACCCCGAGGAAGATCCGCGTATCCGCAAAGAAACGATTCGCTTCCGTCATCGCCATTTCCGCCGCATCCCGTCCGGCGCGGAGTTGCCGCAGAAACATCGCCCACGGCAGCGGTGCCGCCCGCTTCAAGCGCAACGCTTCCGCCCGACGCATGCGTGGCGTGTCGCTGCTGACCAGCACGTAGCCC
>CAYVDZ010000146.1:0-9618 GCA_964450575.1 uncultured Opitutus sp. | reverse complement strand
GTTTCTTTTATTAGTAATCTCCTCGATCCGTACTCATCGGTGTAATCTGCGGTTAAAATAAACTGCTGAATCTAGGTCGCATTAAACCCTTTCCATCAATGGCAATCACCGCACAAGAATTTGACTACGTCCGCGACCTGGCCCGTCGCACCGCGGCCATCGTCATCGATCCAGGAAAAGAATACTTCATCGAGTCGCGCCTCGCACCGCTGATCGCCAGCCAGGGATGTAAGACCCTGACGGAACTGATTGCGCTAATCCGAAAAAATCCTACCGCCAGCGCACTGCACGCCAGGACGATCGATGCCTTGACCACCAATGAGACCTTCTTCTTCCGCGACTTTCAACCCTTCGAAGCGCTCCGCAAGGATATCATCCCAAAGTTAATCGAGCAACGGGCTTCGAAGCGGACCCTCAATATCTGGTCAGCCGCCTGCTCGACGGGTCAGGAACCCTATACCCTCGCCATGTTATTGCGGGAAAACTTTCCCGAGCTGGCCAGCTGGAACGTCTCCATCCTCGCCACTGATATTTCGCCCACCGTCCTCGCCCAGGCCAAAGAGGGCAGCTATAATCAATTCGAAGTGAACCGCGGCCTGCCGGCGCCATTGCTGGTAAAGCACTTCAACAAACAGGGAGAGCGCTGGTATGTGAACGACGACCTCAAACGGGGCATTGAATTCCGGCCCATGAATCTAATCGAGCCCTGGCCGATCTTCATGCCCTTCGACATCGTCCTGATTCGAAATGTGATGATCTATTTCGATGTCCCCACCAAACAGGCTATTCTCAAGAGGATTCGTGCCTGTCTCCAACCGCAAGGCACGCTCTTTCTCGGTACCGCGGAAACGACCCTCAATCTCGATCCCGCCTGGGCCGCCGTTTCCTTTGGCAACACAACGGTCTACCAGCACGCAGGGAATACCAGTCACCCATGAGGCTCGCGGAAAAAGGCGCTAGAGTCCGGAATCATATTGGATCGCGTTTCGCCCGCTTAAAAGGGCTGCTCCGCAATCCCGGGAGTGAGCTGCCGCTGCCTCTGGCGCAGGTCCACAAGTCCGCGATCGCGGTTGATGAGATCGTCCTGGAAATCGAAACGCGCTTTCTCGACATCAGCACCACGGTAGAAAGCACCACTACGATCGGCCGCGAACTCGTGGGATTGGGCGAAGCGCTCACCTCGCTCGCCCTCGGCCCGGGGGGCGGCGAAATCTGCATCGACGACACCGCCAGGCACATCTGGCATTCCATTGCTTTCGTTGAAAGCAGTATTGAGGAAAGCGACCAGCTGATCGGGAGACTCGTCGCCAGCAGTGAACAACTCAACCAATTGTTGTTAGCGGAAAAAGCATTGGGAAGAACCCTGGGGCCACTCACCTTCGTGCAATCGCTGTTCCGCGTGGAGTCGTCCCGCCTGGAACCAGAGTTCCAGATGATGTTCAATGCTCTCGTCCTCGATATCGAGCGGGTTCGCCTTAACGTCGAAAACGAGTTTCGGGAAAAATTCCAGCTGATTGGTGATATTCAGTTCATCTTGAAACGTGCCATCGAGCAACTCCGAACCCGGGCCACCGAGGCGAAGACAAGAATCCTCGAACTTCGTTCAGATCTCACCCAATCGCTCAAAACGATGCAGGCGAGCCACAGTCGGACACGCGCGCGTGATAGTCAGTTTTCCGAGGTAAGCCGGGCCGTCGCGGTCGAGACGGGACGAGTGGTGATGTCGCTCCAATTCTACGATGCCTTCACCCAGAAACTTCAGCATACCCAACGAATCCTGGCCGAGATGAAAACTCGCGGCGGGTCAATTCCGAAGCAGCGGGAGGCCGCGTGCCAAACCCTTCGTTTCCTGCAGCAATCCGGACTAGTCTGTTGCGCCCAGATTGATGAGATGACTTCCGGACTTCGCGCCGCAGGTGTGACTGTAAACAGCGGCATCCAGGGCATCGTGACACAGATGACCGCACTCGATAAAAACTGTATTACGTTGAGTGACATTGATAACGTCAGTTCCGGCGTGAATGGTGCGGTGCAGATACTCCTCGATTCTCTAAAGGACGTGCAGCGTTTGGTCGGCGATGCCGCTCACTTCGCCACGGAATCGCATGCCACCATCGAGCCGATCGGAGGAAAGACCACGAATTTCACGCGGTTCATTGATAACCTCTCCTTCGAAATTCAACTCATCGGGCTCAATGCCGAAGTGCAGTCCACCCACATCGGAAAAGGAACAGGCCTCGAAGTCCTGTCAGCTCAAACAAGCGCGATTTCGCGGGAAACCACCGAACTGAGCGTGAAACTCGCCGCTCATCTCGACGGCCTGACCGCTGGTCTGAGCGACATCGTTATAGCATTTCAAGAGATCCGGGAACGTAGCACTGCCTTTAATCAATCCCTGTCGGCTAATACAATGACCGCGGAAGCAGCGCTCCACTGCTATCGCGATCGCTCGTTACAGGTCCTGCTCAAGATCGGCGAAATCCTGCCGGAGTTGAAAAGGCAGACGCAGACCGCCCTCGCCCAGGCTGATTTCGTCACGCTTGCGAACGGACCCTTGATGAGCCTGCAGGCCACAATTTCCGAACTTACCGTCACAGCCACATCAGCAGCTGACCGGACGGGCGTTCAAGTGGAAACAACTGGCCTGACGGACCACTTCCTCAAGTTTTATACCATGAGTACAGAGGTCGATGCGCATCGGAAAGCGCTCGGCCAGGCCATTCTGGCGGCCCCACCCAGTGCAGCGGCCAGCGGCGACATCGACTTGTTTGGCCCGGAGACGTCCGCCCCGGCCGTCGGCGATATTGAACTGTTCGGATTCGACGAGCCCGCGCCTGCGGCAGCGGTGGTCACCCCGCCCGGCGCGGAGGTCGACCTCTGGCTCGATGAGCCGCCCCCCGCTTGCCCGGAGCCATCCACGGCAGCGACCATTTCCCCCCCGGATACACAACTCTACAACCAATCGCTTAATAGGGGTTCAGTGAGTACAACGTTAGTCGATAGTGCTTCTACCGATTCCGAATCAAACGGACTCGTCTGCTCAACCATTCCCGTCGATGCGTCGCAAAACCCATTGGCTGCGAATACAAACTTATCACCCCGGTCCCCACTGACTGTATATGAGTAAGAGAATCATCACTGTCGATGATGCCGCCACGATGCGCAAAATGGTGGCCTTCACGCTGAAGGGCGCGGGTCACGAGGTTTTGGAAGCCGGCGATGGCCAGGAGGCGCTCGCCGTCCTTAGCCAACGCTCGGTCGACCTCGTAATCACGGACGTGAACATGCCTAACATGGATGGTCTGGAACTGACCCGTCAGTTACGCGCCCTCCCGGCTTTCGCCCGAACGCCCATCATTCTTCTCACCACCGAATCCGATCCGGCAAAAAAAATGCTGGGGCGTGCCGCCGGCGCGACCGGCTGGATTGTAAAGCCCTTCAACCAGGAACAGCTCCTCGCGATCATCGCAAAAGTGCTGCCCGCCTAAAACCCCATCGTCATGACTGAAACACTACAGCAAGAGCTGATCAAAGACCTTTTGCTCGAGAGCCACGAGGGCCTCGACCGCCTCGATCGCGAGTTGCTCGTCCTTGAACAAGGGCAGGGCGGAAGCGATTCGATGAACAATATTTTTCGGGTCATCCACACCCTCAAGGGCACAGCCGGCTGTCTCGGCCTTAGCCATATTGAGCATACTGCCCACGCGGGCGAAAATCTCCTGAGCCTTCTCCGCGACGGTAAACTCGTCATCACCCCAGCGATGATCACGTCGCTGCTCGCTTTGTCTGATGCGCTCCGGGGCATGCTCCGGACCCTCGAGGCCACCGGGACCGACGGCACCGCCGACCACAGCGAGCTCCTCGCAAAATTGGAACAACTTCAGGTCATTCCCGCCGCGTCCGCCGCAACGGTGCCGGCTCCGCCGGCGACCAAAGCGGTCTACGGACTGTTCTCCGATGATGAA
Organism: uncultured Opitutus sp.; assembly: GCA_964450575.1. Taxonomy (GTDB): domain Bacteria; phylum Verrucomicrobiota; class Verrucomicrobiia; order Opitutales; family Opitutaceae; genus ER46. Next base: position 5,653 of record CAYVDZ010000146.1, on the reverse strand, counting down.
CCGGTCGCTCCCGCCGAAGGCCATGAACCAAGCGTGGCCGCCGTTCCGGCCGCAGCGCCCCAACCCGAAATTCAGATCGCGAAGCCCGCGGTCCACGCCCACGACGTTGGGCCGGCTGCGAGTGCACCCGAGGGGGGAAACAGATCCAGCGTGGCCGACAATGCGATCCGCGTCGACATCTCCCAGCTGGACAAAGTGATGAATCTCGTGGGCGAACTGGTACTCGCCCGCAACCAGATCATCGCCAATACCGCTCAATTTGATCAGGCCGCCCTGATTACCGCGTCGCAGCGTTTGAATATCATCACGACGGAACTCCAGGAAAGCGTGATGAAAACCCGCATGCAGCCCATCGGGAACGTGTGGGGCAAGTTCCCGCGGATCGTGCGCGATGTGTCCCACGAGCTCCACAAGAAGGTGCGCCTCGTCATGGAGGGCCAGAGCACGGAACTCGATCGTACCATCATCGAGGCGATCAAGGATCCACTCACCCATATCGTGCGTAACTCCATCGATCACGGGATCGAATCACCGGAGAAACGCCGCGCCGCCGGCAAAGCCGAGGAGGGGCTGCTGTCACTCCGCGCTTACCACGAGGGGGGGCAGGTCAACATCGAGATCATGGATGATGGCGGTGGTATCAACCTCGAGCGGGTGAAGGCCAAGGCGATTTCCCAAAATCTCCTTTCGGCCGAGCGCGCCGCCAACCTTTCGGAACGCGAGTCGCTGAATTTGATCTTTTTGCCGGGTCTCTCGACGGCCGATAAAATCACGAATGTTTCGGGACGGGGCGTGGGCATGGATGTCGTTAAAACCAATATTGAAAAAATTGGTGGCTCGATCGACCTGCAAACCCAGCCCGGGCAGGGAACGACTTTAAAGATCAAAATCCCGCTCACGCTCGCCATTATTCCCGCCCTGATCGTCACCAGCGGCGGCGATCGCTATGCAATTCCACAGGTCAGCCTCCTGGAACTCGTCAGACTCGAAGGAGCGCAAGCCCGCAAAGGAATTGAACAACTTTATGGTGCATCAGTGTACCGTTTACGCGGACAATTGCTGCCCCTCGCGTATCTGAACCAGCAATTCAAAGTCGCCGCCGGCACGAAGAAAGGCGGACCCGAACAGGATGACGTGATCAATATTATTGTTCTCCAAGCTGACGGACGCCCCTTCGGCCTCGTGGTCGACGAGATCAACGATACGGAGGAAATCGTGGTTAAGCCTCTCGGTAAACAATTGAAGGGGATTACCAGCTTCGCCGGTGCTACCATCATGGGAGACGGCCGCGTTGCCTTGATCCTCGACGTTGTCGGATTGGCTCAACACGCGAATGTCGTTGCCGAAACACGTGATCGAAGTGCCGCCAACGTTCAGACCCGCGCGAAGGACAGCGTCGATAACCGCCAAACCCTGCTCCTTTTCAGTGTCGGAAAAGATCGCCGGATGGCCATCCCCCTGTCGCTCGCAGCGCGGCTTGAGGAGTTCCCAATTTCGAAGATCGAACGAACGGGTGCCCTTGATGTGGTCCAATATCGTGGACAAATTCTCCCGCTCATTCGCGTCGCGGACTACATCCCGGGGCGCGTCACTCAGGAGGCGCCCACCGACATCCTCCAAGTTGTAGTCTACTCGGATCAGGGCCGCAGTTACGGACTGGTCGTCAGTCAAATCAACGACATCGTGGAAGAGGCTATTACGATCAAGCGGGCCTCGACTGCCCGGGGAATCCTCGGCTCCGCCGTTGTTCATGAAAAAGTCACCGACTTGCTCGACGTTCCCGGACTCATCGCCGCCGCGGAAGCCACTTCCGCCCAATCCGCCGCTTAAACTAAAATACTGACAATGAGTTCACACAAACGATTTTGTACCTTTATCGTCGATGGTCTGACTTTCGGCGTCGACGTGCTTCGGGTTCAAGAAGTGATTCGGTTCCAGGAAATGACGCGAGTTCCCCTCGCCTCCGCGATGGTCAGCGGGCTGATCAATTTGCGGGGGCAAATCGTCACCGCGATCGATCTGCGGCGTCGCCTCGCACTTACGGATCGGCCCCCTGGCCAACTCCCCATGAACGTCGTGGTTCGCACTGACGACGGCGCCGTCAGTTTACTCGTCGATGAAATCGGCGATGTCCTGGAAGTGGATGAGAGCACCTACGAACGCCCGCCTGAAACCTTGACGGGGGCGGCCCGCCAGATCGTGCAGGGTGTTTATAAACTTAAGGACTCGTTGCTGCTCATTATTGATACGAATGAAGCGGTTACCGTGCACGACAAAGTCGCTCCCGGTCTCACGAAGGCCGCGTAAGGATTTCAACCATACCCCTTGGACTCGACGTAACCCGGCTGCGCCCCTTGTCGACTCAACTGCCCGACCGGCTTCCGGTAGCCGCGGACGGTGGCGGCGGCGAACTTCAATCACGACAGGCTTTTCAAAACCTGATCAACGATCAGGGAACCGAGCACGATCTCCCACGCTCAGAGCACAAAGCATACGTCCTTCTTTGACGGATCGTAAGGTTTGAAATTGCCTCGATATAGTGGCCATCGACAACCGTTTTGACGGGGAACAGTTGGATCGCCTCCAAGGACCGGAACCGAAAGCTCGCCGCCGGAAACCACCAAAAGGCGGTGAACTCGGATTCGACCGGTTCGGCGCAACTAGGACGAACCCAAAAGCGCCATGCGGTGGAACTGACGCGGCAGGACGATCTCACGATCAAGACCGTCGCAAAGGAACGGCGATCGCCGGCCTAAACCTTGGATGAAAAGCGGAAGCTCCAGGCGCCGCGACCGAGAGCGAGCGGGCCGGCGCCTCAGGCGCTGGCGGAGGCGGAAAAAGAAATCGGTTGGCGGCGCGTCGAGCTGATCCACATGCACGAGCGGGAGATCGTCCTAAAAACAATCAGTCGGCGTCCTCCCCAAAACACCCGGCGGTAGGCGGAGATTGAAAAAATTAACGATGAGCACAATCCGCTGCTGGTGCCCGCAACGGGGAGAGAAACCCGATCAGGCCGGCCCCCGGAGCCAATTTATCCATCCAGCAAGACGTCTCCGGGTCCCGTCCCCTTTGAAGCCGCAGTTGGATCCACAGATCTAACCGATGGACCCAGCTTAGCAGGGCATGCAGCATTTCGGACTCTGCACCTGGCGGGCAACTGGGTGTCAGGTGCTCCTTGATCTGCAATTCTCTGGATCCATGCCATCGGTATCATCCGCGGTAAATCTGAACTGCCGGATGCAGGGTAATGCGTCCCAGTTGCAGGAATTTCATAGGGCCGAGGGACATAAGGGACCCGGTCAGAAATAAACGCGCAGAGCTGCGCCGGGATTGGGTCGCCAGCCAAGGCGCTGGCGACGGAGCCTATCTCCGATCGGTGACTGAGCCAGCAACGCCGGATCGCGACTCAAGCCCAAGTAGATTTGAGCGTTTATTTCTGACCGAGTCCCTAAGCCCGAAAATAAAACGTAAAGGAAAACCCTACGCAGCTCAACACGGAATATTTTAATCCGATAAGCAGAACCAAGTTCAATTTCATGATATCAACGGCAGAGCCCACAGACGGAACCAAGGTTTTCCCCAACAGCCGGGTGCGCGCGTTGAACTCAGCGAACAGCGCGGGTAGCGCAATTTAGGACCCACTATCATCAACGCGTCATCTGAGCCGGATGTTTCTCCAGCCCAGCCTGCAAACGCTCTGCCTCAACAACCCCAAACGATATCGCAATTATGTCAACTGCCAGCGCCACCTCTCTTTTTGCCCGCCTCGGCGGCGCCCCCGCCATCGACGCTGCTGTTGAGCAGTTTTACGTCCGCGTACTCAAAGACCCGCTCCTCGTCGACTTCTTCGCCAAGACGAAAATGACCCGGATGAAGCAGCAGCAAAAAGACTTCTTTACTACAGCTCTAGGCGGACCGGAAGTATATAAGGGCAGTGACATGAAACGCGCGCATGCGCGGTTTCCCATTCAAGAAAAACACTTCGGCCAGGTGGCGCAGCATCTCGGTGCCACATTAAAAGGGCTCGCCGTTCCGGCCGCGCTGATCGGCGAAGTCATGGCCGCAGTCGGTCCCCTCGCTTCAGACATTATCAACACCCCCACGCCAGATTCCCCCAGTCCAAAAAACATGAAAGCCTCTGCTCCCACCAATCGCCTCGCCAAGAAGGCTGTTTCAAATCCTCCGACCGTTTCCGCTAAAAAATCCACGGTCGATGTCGCTGACCTTCAGGGAAAAATTGACGCCATCAGCAAATCCCAGGCGATGATTGAGTTCAAAACCGATGGGACCGTGATCACGGCCAATGCCAACTTCCTCGATGTCCTTGGTTATAGTCTGGACGAGATTCAAGGCCGCCACCACCAGATGTTCGTGACTCCCGCCGACCGCGAAGATCCCGCCTATAAGCAATTCTGGCGCGACCTGGTTGATGGCAAATTCCAAGCCGCCGAATACAAGCGCATCGGCAAGGGCGGAAAAGAAGTTTGGATTCAGGCGAGTTATAATCCGATTTTCGGGGCCAATGGCCAGATCACCAAAGTGGTCAAATTTGCCACGGATATTACCGCTGCCATGATGGCGCGGCACATAAACCTCCGCTATGCTTCGATGACCGAAAACTCACCGGTCAACATCATGTTCGCCGATCGCGATCTGGTGATTCGCTATATCAATCCAGCGTCGGTCGAAACCCTCCGCGGGATCCAGCAATATCTCCCGGTTCCAGCCGACAAAATGGTCGGTCAGAACATTGACATTTTCCACAAGAACCCAAGTTATCAACGCGGCCTTTTAGCCGACGCCAAGAATCTCCCCCGCCAGGCCAAAATCACCGTCGGCCCCGAGACCCTTGATCTTCTCGTCAGTCCAATCTTCGACCCGAACCGGGCCTTCCTCGGCTCGATGGTCACGTGGTCTGTCATCACCGAAAAACTCCGGGGCGAAGCGGAAATGGCCCGCATCATGTCCATGATGGACCAGGCTCCGATCAATATCATGTTCGCCGATCGCGATCTCGCGATTCGCTATATCAATCCCGCTTCGGTCAGGACGCTCCGCACCATCCAGCAATATCTGCCGGTTTCAGTGGATAAGATGCTCGGTCAGAATATTGACGTGTTCCATAAGAACCCAAGCCACCAGCGAACGCTCCTTTCTGATCCAAAAAACCTGCCACGGTCGGCAAAAATCAATGTCGGACCTGAAACCCTGGACTTGTTGGTCAGCCCCATCTTCGACAACAACAAGGTCTTCCTCGGATCAATGGTAAGCTGGTCGGTTATCACCGAAAAGCTTGCGGCGGAAAAGCGCGAACTCGAAATCACGGCCAACCTCAAGGTCACGCTCGATTCCGTCGGGTCGACCGCGCAGTCCCTGGCCTCTGCTTCTGAGGAACTCTCCGCGGTGGCGCAGCAGATGAGCTCGAACTCCGAAGAAACCTCGGCTCAATCCAATGTCGTCGCATCGGCTTCCGAGCAGGTTTCGAAGAATGTCACCACGGTCGCCACGAGCGCCGAGGAGATGAGCGCGTCCATCAAGGAAATCGCCAAGAACGCCAATGATGCAGCCCGGGTCGCCACGACTGCCGTGAAGGTCGCCGAGGAAACCAACAAAACGGTTGCGAAGCTCGGAGAAAGTTCCATCGAAATCGGCA
>CAYVDZ010000145.1:0-9634 GCA_964450575.1 uncultured Opitutus sp. | reverse complement strand
CCACGGGTTTGCCCGCCCGCTGCGGCGGGAAATGGGGATGATCACGATTCTCGTGCCGCAGCTCGGTCGTGCCCGTTTCAACGTGCCAGATATTCGGAAACTCCCGCGAAGGCGGCGGATTGAAGCCGTCCGTCTGCGCAAAGGTCAGTGTCACCGGCGAAAGATAACGCACCTCGAGGCGCGAGTTCTCCTGCTCGAGTTGCAGCCAGGCTTCCCGCTTATCGATCGTGAACGCCTTCAGGCCATGCAACATGAACTGAAAGCGCGCCGGTTCGGGCGCGACGAGTTCGTCGTACATCACGATGAAAGGCTGTATTCCCTTCACGAATACAACATGCCGCCACGCCTTGCGCAGGCGGCCGGCATAGGCCGGCGTGGCATCGCCCGCGATATAATCATAGGCCGGCGTGAGGTTCTCCCGGACAATCTCGCCGGTCGAGGCCACCGAGTGGGGCGTCTGGCCTTCGCCATTCACCAGCACGGCGTTCTGCGCCCGGGTCGAATGCACATACTGATAGTGAAACTTGCTCCCATGCAGGTCGCGGTAGCCGTTCGCCACCAGCAGCGCGTCCCCATAGGCGTTGAGAAAAAACGAGTTTTGCGGATTGTGTCCGTGGCTCTGCGAGCCGAACGCACTCGCCTTGAACGCGAAGTGCACATCGTCGCGGCTGTCGACGAGCGTGGTGTGCAGACTAGCCACGCCAATGCCACGAAAAATCTTCGACGGCGCCAGGTCGGTCGGTGGCTTTGACGCCGGCAGCGGTGGCAGATTCGCGCGATAGAGAAAACCGAGCACGCCGCCATTTTCGCGTATGTTTTTTTGCTCCGCCCACCAGCGCCAGTACCCGGCGTTGCCGGCGTTTTCAGCGGCGCCGCGCACGCGCAGATGATACTCCATGAAACTGGGCGCATCCAACGGCCGGAATGCGAGATCGCCGAAGCCGGCGTTGGGCGAATGCGGCGGAGCTATATACAATGGATAATCACCGACGTGCGCAAAAAAGGGCTTCTTCAGGCCATCTATTCCCAGCGCCGACTTCGCGACCTGCAACCACCACACGGCCTTGTTTTGATAACTGGACCAGTAGCTCACGCCTTCGTGCCAGCCGCCGTCATCGTCGGACCATACCGGATAACACGCGAAGAACTTGTTCACCGCGTAATCCACCCACTGCGGCGCCTCCGGAATCTCGTCGTGAAACGCGATCCCGGTCTCCGCGATCTTGTGCCACACCCGATTCGCATGACTCCCGTAGGGCTTTTGCAGGTGCCCCACCCCGCGTTGCACTTCGTTGCTGTTCCACGCCTCGATCACGCGCTCACGCATCACGGTTTGGATCTTCTCGCGATCCGCGGGCGTAAACCGGTCCCAGGCCCAATCGTAGGCGCGGGCCGGACGAAACAGCATTGGTTTTCCCGCTTCGCAATTCAGTGTGAAGTTCGTGTTTCCCTTCGGATCCCAGCTCGCGAGGTGCAACACCCAACGCCGCGCAGCTTCGCCGTAGGTCGCGTCTCCAGTCATCAAATACACAAACGCGATCACCTCCGCTTCTTCGCACGCCTTTTCGGTCTGGACGCGATTCGGCCACCAGTACTTGACCAGTTCCGCGTTATTTTTGTCGCGGGCCGAACCCTTGTGCTCCGGTTCCGCCGTCGGCCCGGCCTTGATATAGGCATCGGCCGTTCGCCGCAGCGCCGCAAACGCTTTCGCTTCGCCGCCCACGGCCAGTGCCCGCAGCCGCGGCAGATCCTCCGGCCGCATGAAGAGCCGCGGATGCCCTGATGGAATCGCCGCACGCTGCTCCGCCCGCGTGGGCATCGGCAACGCGATCGCATCGGTCGCAATCTCCACCTGCCGCGCGATGCTCCAGTCGGACACCTCCCCTTGTTGATTGGCATAACGATAGCGCCAGAAATAGCTGCCGGGTGACACCGCCGCGTTATGAGTATAGGTGGGCCACACAATCCCGTCGATGGTCGTAGTCGTCGCCGGCGAAAACGCCCGATCGCGCGACCATTGCACCGCGTAACTCGCCGCCTTGGCCTGCACGAGCCAGGTGAACGAAGGCGGATTCGATCGCACGACCGAACCATCGGCCGGGCGGTACCCCCATTCGTCCGGCCGCGCCTCGCGTTGGTCCAGCGGCAGCGCCGCGAAAGAACTAAGCGCGAGGATTGCGAGCGCCAGTGTCGCTGTCGCGCGCCGGAGAAGGACGAAGCCAGGTAAGCGTTTCATCGTACCGGCAGAGGTGGGCCAAACGCCCGCGGACTGCAATGCTCCGTCACAGTGATCGCGCGCGCGGTTGCGCCGGCTCCAGCGCTCGCATGCCCAAGCGTCCTCCCCCCGCCGCGTTTCACTTCCCCAAGCCGCCCTTAACCAACTCCGCTCTTGCGAGCGACGGTGGGACTGACTCCCTGAAGGAATGTCCGACGAGATCGCCAAAACCGCTGTTCCCTCGGGGCGTATCGTCATTGCGGAGACACTTGGGCTTGCCCCCAGCGTTCTGGGTCAGCGCCTCGCCGCGCCTTGGCAACGCCTCGGAGCAATGGTCGTCGACCTCGCTGCGGTGGGATTGCTTTCGTTGCTGTCGGGCCCGTGGCTCGGCCTGGGCACCGGAGCGATGCTGATTCTTCTCTTCGGGAACTCGAGCAAGGTCCCGATCGCGTTAAAAGTCGTCCGCCAGGTGTGCCGCGCGTTGGGCGCGATCATTCTTTTGCTTTCCGCCCTCGCGCTCGGTCATGTTTCCCTCCTGCGCTCAAGCGGGCTGGAGCTGGAAGTGTTCACCGGCCGCGAACCCAGCGCCGCGATGAAGGAAACCCTTTTCGTTTCGCCCAACCCGTCCACGCCTGAACTCCGTGAAGCCACTGACAAACTGCAGAAGCAAGTGGAACTGCTCAAAGCGGAGAACCGGGAAATGCAAGCCGCCCGGAGTTCGTGGCTCTATCAGGCCCGCACCTTCGCCAACGCGTTGGGCGTTACCTTCGGATGGTCCGGCGTTTATTTCACGCTGCTCGCCGGCGCCACCCGCGGGCGCACGTTGGGGAAGATGCTGTTTGGGATCCGCGTGATGAAAACGACCGGCGTCCCGTTCACGTTTTTCGATGGTTTCGTCCGTCACGGCGGCTACGTGGCCGGTGTCGCCATGGGCCTCATCGGCTTTCTGCGACTGCTCTGGGATCCCAATCGCCAGGCTGTCGAGGATCGCATCGCCAGCACCGTCGTCATTAAGATGGGCGGACTGATCGCATGACGGCGCCGTCACCGAAGAACGGTCTCGTCAGGACAAAACCCGCGCCGGCCTTGCCGGATTGGCGTTCGCGAGAAAAGCTCGAAATGTTCTTTCCGCCGACCCCTGAACCCGGCTCAAATTAAGTAACTCAACGGTTCACTTCGTGATGGTTTGGTCTATTCGTTTTCTTCTCATGCGTTACCCCTCTTTCCTTCTCTCCCGCCGATCGGGGTCGGCTCGTCTCCTTATCCTGCTGGCCGCACTCGCCGTTTCCAGTTCCGCCTCGGTGGCTGCCCCGGCACCGCGCATGCCCAAGCCGACGTCCTCGGAGCCGCTCGCGCCGTGGATCGAGCCGAATTTCCCGTTCTTTTCCTCTGTCATCGACGCCCGCAAAGCCGGCGCCGAATTCCCCGGCAACAATCTTACTCCGCGCGGCATCGTGCTTAATCTGGGAAGCGACACGTGGGCGTGCTTCGATCCCGATCTGCTCCGCATCTCCGCTGTCTGGCGCGGCCCGGGCATCACCACCAAGGCACTCGCCCCCGGTTCCTATGTCGACTTCGGCAAGAAAACGCCCGGCGGCCAATCCCCGCTGCCCGAACCCGAGGGCAAGATCTGGCTCGCGACCGGCATCTACCCAGGCTGGCAGGTCGGCGAACGCCTCTCCCTCGATGATCCACGCGAACCAGCCCCTTCCGTCGAAGAGGTGGGCCGCGGGCCGATTGCCGAAGCCCTCGGCCGCTTCGAAGCGATCCGTTTGGTGCGCGATGGCGCCGTGCTCGAGTACACCGTCGGCGGCATCGCCGTCCGCGAATGGTGGACCGTTTCGCCGGAGGCAGGCTCGCCGCTGTTGGTACGGCATTTCGAGATCGCACCGTCCACCCAATCCTTGACCTTGGTCGTGGGTCACACGGCGGCCGACGTTTCCCTCGCGCTTCACCTCGCGCCGGACCGCTCTCGAAGTGCCACCCTCGCCCAGGAAAACTCCGTGTGGGCCGTTCGCGTCCCCGCGCGCTCCACTCCGCTCCTCTTCGGCCTGGCCATCGGGACGTCCGCCGCGACTTCCAAAGTCGTGGGACCGCCACCCCCCCGCCCCACCGGGGCTCCGACCTCACGTTGGCCGCAAGAGGTCACGACCTCAGTCACGCTCTCCACCGCCAAAGACGCCTACGTGGTCGATCACATCGCCCTGCCTTACGACAACCCGTGGCACCGTGGAGTCCGGCCCGGGGATATCCAGTTTTTCAATGACGGCACCGGTGTCACCGTGACGCTGGACGGTGACGTCTGGCTCATCGGCGGCCTCAACGAAACCGGTGGCAAGGTGCGCTGGCGGCGTTTCGCCTCCGGCCTGCACGAACCGATGAACATCGCGATTCGCGAAAACCAGATCTACGCGTTCGACAAGAACGGTGTCTGGTGCCTCCGCGACACCAACGGCGACGGCGAAGCCGACTCCCACGAATTATTCTCCAACGTCTTCGGCCAGACAGCCGACATGCGCGAGTTTCCCTCCAACATCCGTCTCGGTCCCAAAGGCGAGTTCGTCATCGCCAAAGGCGGACAACAATCCGCCACCCAGGGTAAACATAACGGCAGTGTTCTCCGACTCAGCGCCGATGGTCGCAGTGCCACGTTGCTCGGCTACGGTTTCCGCCAGCCCAATATCGGAGTAAACATCCGCACCGGCCTCGTCACATCGAGCGACCAACAGGGCCAATATATACCGTCGACTCCCCTGCATATCGTCGAAGGTAAACAGTTCTATGGATTCCTCCCGCCGTTTGCTCCCAAAGAGGAATATCCTTCCCCGCCCGCCGAACCGCTTACTTGGATCCCCCACGCAGTAAACGCGTCCGCCACATCCCAAGTCTGGCTCTTCGGCGCCCGCATGGGTCCGCTCAATGACGAGTTGGTCCACATCGGTTTCAACAAACCCGAGGTCTTCCGCGTCCTCATGAACAAGCGCGGGAAGCGCCCCCAAGCGTCCGTCGTGAGCATCACCCGCGCGTTCGAATTCCCGCCGCTCCACGGTTCGGTCAATCCGGCCGACGGCCAACTCTACCTCGCCGGGTTTCAAGTCCTCGGTTGGGGCAATATCCTCGATACGCTCTCCGGGATGGGTCGCGTGCGGTACACCGGCGCGCCGGTTACCTTGCCCAACGAAGTCGTACCGATGGACAAAGGCGTAATGCTCCGTTTCGGCGTCGCGCTCGATCCGAAGAAGGCGCGCAACCCCGACAGTTACTCGCTGCAGAGCTGGCATTATGAACGCACCTTCAAGTATGGCTCGCCCCAATACAAAGAGGATGGCGCGCCCGGGCAGGATTACCTGACGGCCAGCGCCGCCTATTTATCGACCGATGCGCGCAGCGTCTTCATTGCGGTTCCCGGCATGAAGCCAGTCATGCAACTGCGCGTAGGTTGGTCGCTCGACACTGCCAAAGGAAAGAGCTTCGAGGAGAACGCCTACACCACGCCATACGAGCTCGTTAAATTTGATCCCAAAGCCGAGGGCTTTGGTGCCATCGCGGTCGACCTCACACCGCGTGCCATGGTCGCGCAGGCGAGCGGTCCGGTGTCACTCGACGAGGGTCGACGCCTGGCGCAACTATTCGCCTGCGTGGCCTGTCACGCCGAAGATTTCAACCCGGCCATCGCGCGCTCCGGCCCGCCCTGGCGCGGACTTCACGGCAGCGAACGGGCCGTCGTCATCGGCGGTAAGGCGACCAACGTGAAGGTCGACGACGCCTACCTCCGCGAATCCATTCTCGAGCCCTCCGCGAAAATCGCATCCGGCTTCGAAAAAGGCGAATACGCCATGCCGAGTTACGCCGGCGTCCTCAACGATTCCCAGATCGATTCACTCGTGCTCTATCTCAAGAGCCTGCGCTAACCGCCCATCTTCGCGCCCACTTCCGTCCACCCCAACCTCGTTTCCTTATGCTTCCCCTTCTTGCCCGCACCTCGGCTCTCTTTGCCCTCGCTTGTCTCCTCTCTATGTCACCCCGGCTCAGTGCCGAAATGACCGTGATCAAAGTGCCGCCAGCAGACGGCAAGCTCCGCATCATCGCATTCGGCGCCCACCCGGATGACTGCGAAATCCAGGCCGGCGGCAGCGCCGCCCTTTGGGCCAAGCAAGGTCATCATGTGCTCTTTGTGTCCACCACCAACGGTGACATCGGCCACTGGCGCGAAGCCGGTGGACCGCTCGCGTTGCGGCGTAAAGCCGAGGTTGAAAAGGCCCACGAGATCCTCGGCATTCACGGCGTGATCCTCGATAATCACGACGGTGAACTCGAGCCCACGCTCGAAAACCGCCGCAAACTCACCCGCCTGATCCGGCAGTGGAACGCCGACTTGGTGCTCTCCCCGCGCCCCAACGATTACCATCCCGATCATCGTTATACCGGCGTGCTGGTACAGGACGCCGCCTTCATGGTGACGGTCCCTTTCTTCTGTCCGGATGTGCCCGCCATGAAGAAGAACCCGGTGTTCATGTATTACACCGACCGCTTCCTCAAGCCCATGCCATCGAAGCCCGACGTCGTCGTTTCCATTGATTCCGTCTTGGAAAAGAAACTCGATGCCTTGGGCGTGATGATTTCGCAGTTTGCCGAAGGCGGCGCGAATGGCTCGGCTGAGCTCTATCCCGACGATCCTCTGCGGCAGCAGCAGCGGCAGCGGCAGGTGCGCGAAAACTTTTCCCGTCGCTTCCAGGCAATCGGCGCACGCTTCCGCAATGAGCTGCTCGCCTGGTATCCCGGCGATCGCGCGGATTCGGTGCGCCACGTGGAGGCGTTCGAGATTTGCGAATACGGCAGCCAGCCCAATAAGGCCGAGCTCCAGCGCTTGTTTCCGTTCTTCCAATAACGGACCTGTGGGCATAAGGGCCCGCGCTTGCTCGCGGCCTCCGGGACCGTGTTACAGACCGTAAGTCCGGCCATGCGCAAGCGCAGGCCCTACGGCAAGGCAGCGAATCTTCTGCGGCTGCGTTTACACGCGAGCCCACCGTCGACAGAGGTAAGACTGCCGTTCCTGTCGGTCCTCCCGGTGAAACAGAAATTCCTGTCTGTCATCTCCAGTTTATACTCCATCAAGCCAACCAACAGGCAGGAATGCCTGTGCCACTTCGGCGCTCCAGCGGAAAACGCACCGTTCACTTCGCGATTTTTAGAATGCGATTATTATAGCTGTCCGTGATATAAAGTGTGCCGTCGCGCGCCACAGTTACGCCATGCGGCCGGTTCAACTCGGCCAACTCCGGCGCGCCGCCTACGCCGGCTGCACCTTTGCGCCCGGTGCCCGCGACCCGGATAATCCTCCCGGTCGCAGGAATATATTTCCGGATCAGATGATTCTCCGCGTCGGCGATGATCACGTTGTCGTCGGCGTCCATGCACAGATGCTTCGGCCCATTCAACTTCGCGGCGAGTGCGTCGCCGTCATCGCCGTCCGCTCCTTTTTGCCCCGACCCATTCACCACCGTGCGAATCCGACCGGACCGGTCGACGACCCGCAGGGCATGACCGTTGCGCTCCAAAATATAGAGATTGCCCGCCCGGTCCATCACCGCCGCACGCGGATCGACCAGCGGAGCTTCCACTGCCAGCGCACCATCGGACGGCACGCCCTTCTCCCCATTGCCGGCCATCACTGCAAGACGGCCGGTCCTCAGATCAAGCCGGTGGACGCGCCGCAGATCCGCGATAATGAGCTGCGTGCCGTCAGGCGTCAGGGCGATGCAATAAGGGCCTGCCGTCCGGGCGCGATCGCGCGGCACGTCGTACCCCGGCACGCTGCTCACCTGGCCGGTGGTCAGGCTGACACGACGCGCCCGGCCGTTCCACGTGTCGCCGAGCAGCACGTCGCCCGATGGCAGAACAGCCAGGTTATGCGGCCCATTGAATTGCGCCTGCAACGCAGACCCGCCGTCACCGGAATCCCCCGGCGTCAGCTGACCCGCAATATGCGTCAGAATTCCGGATGGATCCACTTTCAGCAGACGATTCCCGGCGATCATTTCCACGATGAAGAGGTTGCCCGCCGCATCGAAATCCACGCCAAAGGGCTCCCGCAATTTCGCCTGCAGCGCGGGAATACCTAATCGTTCATCCTCTCCACCGGCGACCAGAACGAGGGTCTTGGCGACCGCCCCAAGAGGGCTGAGCCAGAGAGTGATCACTGCAAGACACAGACGGATCCAATTCTTCATGGGAAAGGGGGAAGGCACCCTTCTTTTCGGCGAAGATTGAATCCGGCGCAAGCCACCACTTGCCGGTCAAACGGAGCGGGCGGATCGGACGGTGCCACGGGCGGCTGCTTCGGCGATCATCCGCCGCGAGTGCACCGTCCGGACTGTCCAGCTTGACAAGACCCCGTCTACCTAAACAAACCGACTCAGTCGTTTGCGGATTTTCAAACATTCTGTGAACTCGACTGGATCCTCCATTAACCACTACTACCCATGAAGAAATTCGCCCTTATGCTCGTGTGCGCTTGTTTGATGACACTCGGTGTGTCCTCAGCCTCGGCCCAAAACGCCCAAAAGAAACAGAATACCGCCCCCAAGACCGTGATCCATGTCGTCACCGTCTCGTGGAAGGAAAGCGCCACCCCCGAACAGATCCAAGGAGCGCTCGACGCCGTTAAGAAACTTCCCTCGCAATATCAGGGAATCTCCCGCGTCTGGACCCGCACGATCAAGGCTCAGGGCGACCGCAGCCACGCCATCGTGATGGAATTCCGCAACGAACAGGCGCTGAAGGACTACGCCGACAGCGATGCGCAGAAGGAATGGTACAAGGCGTACATTCCGGTTCGCGAGCGCAGCACGACGTTCGATATCACCAACTAAGTCCGGCGGAAATGCGTCGCTCACTGCGACGCGATTTCCTCAAACCCTACAAGCCGCCCAATCGGGCGGCTTTTTTTGTCGCTGCGGTGAAGCCCGGCGGACGATTCAGCGCCCAGCGCGACCGATCTCGAGGATCGAACCGGCGATGTGGCGCGGGCCGTCGGCTTGGTTGAAGTAATAGACCACGAGCACCCGATTCCCATCGAGTTGAACCGACCACGGATAACCAAGGTCGGTAGTGCCGCCGTCGTCACGAATCACAATCTCTGCCGCCGTCGCGAAGTCGGTGCACTCTGGATTCAGAATCCGCGCGCGAATGCCATAGGGCTTGTGCCGATAGCCGTACACCAACAGCACCCGGTTGTCGGCGAGTCGCAGTGCCTGCAGCGGATGGCCCTGGAAACCCATGTCCTGCCACGGCTGAAAGGTTTTTCCGCCATCTGTTGAACGCGCGATGCACGCGTGGTCATTGAAGCCCGCGGTCCGCAGAAAGGCGACCAGATCGCCCCGCGGCGTTTCGTAGATCGACGCTTCGTTGAACGCGACC
>CAYVDZ010000144.1:0-9654 GCA_964450575.1 uncultured Opitutus sp. | reverse complement strand
GACCTGATCGACGACGCCGAGGGCGGTGGGGGGACGGACGCCGAGCGCGGCTTCGAGCAGGCGCTCTTGCGTGGCCTCGGCGCGGGTGAAGGCGCCGGTGATGCGGCCGGCGTGGAGCATGAGGATGCGGTCGCTCATGCCGATGAGTTCAGGCAGTTCGCTGGAAACGAGAATCACGGCTCTGCCTTCGGACGTGAGCCGGTTGACGAGTTCATACACTTCGAGCTTGGCGCCGACATCGATGCCGCGGGTGGGTTCGTCGAGCATGACGACGGCGGGTGCAGTCATGAGCGCTTTGCCCAGCACTACCTTCTGCTGATTGCCGCCGGAGAGCCCTGCGGTGCGGGTGAACTGGCCAGGGGCTTTGATCCGCAGCGACTCGAAGAACTGCTGGTTGCGCACGTATTCGCCGGCCTGATCAATCCGGGCCGGCACGCGCGTAACCGCGCGCAGGCTCGAGAGCGAGAGATTGAATCCCACGGACTGCTCCAGCACGAGGCCGTAGCGCCGGCGGTCCTCGGTCGCGAGGACGAGTCCCCGCGCGATGGAATTGCCGGGAGTGGGATTGATATAGGGTTGGCCACGCAGCGTGACTTCGCCGCCGATCCGGTGTCCCCACGCTCCGAATACGTGCATCATCAGCTCGGTGCGGCCAGCGCCCATCAAGCCGCCGAACCCGAGTACTTCTCCGGGCCGAATCGCGAACGATATATCATGGAGGAAAGGAGCTTCGCCGCGGCTGGGCGCCACGGTGAGATGACGGACCTCAAGCAGGTTTTCGGCGCAGTCCGGGAGGGCTTCGAGCCTGCCCGCGCGCCGGGGATAGAGATCGGTGATTTCCCGGCCGACCATGTGTTTGATCACGGAGGGAATGGTGGTCTCGGAGCGCGCGAGCGTCACCACACTCTGCCCGTCGCGGAGCACGGTGATGCGATCCGCGAGCGCGAACACTTCATCGAGTTTATGTGATATATAGATGCACGCCGTGCCTTGGGCACGCAGCCGGCGCAAATGGTCGAGTAACACAGCGACCTCCGCGCCGGTGAGCGCAGCGGTGGGTTCGTCGAGGACGAGCACGCGCGTGCGCTTGTCCATGGCGCGAACGATTTCGATCAGCTGTTTTTGTCCGATGCCGAGCGTCCGCACGGGAGCTTCCGGCGCGACCGCGAGGCCGAAGTCGAGAAGCAGGGCGGCGGCCCGGCGGTGCATCTCGAGCCAGTCCACCCGCCAGCTGCGACGGGGAGGACGGCCGAGGAAAATGTTTTCCGCCACGCTGAGCTCATCGATCAGCGCGAACTCCTGGGTGATGACGGCGATTCCGGCTGTCTCCGCATCGCGGATACTGCTGAAGCGAACCGGGTGATCGTCGACGAGCAGATCGCCCTCGTAGCTGCCGCGCGGGTGAATGCCCGAGAGCAGCTTGATCAAGGTGGATTTACCGGCGCCATTTTCTCCACACAGCGCATGGATCTCGCCGGCCTGCAGTTCGAAGTTCACCGTGTCGAGCGCGACGACCCCGGGGAATCGTTTGGTTAAGTGCCGGGCGGCGAGAAGGGGCATGAGGAACGGGGCACTGCTCCAATGTCCGTTGCGAGGTGCGGCGCAGGCCGACCACGACGAACGAGCGGAGAAGCGGATGCGCGGAACGCCTCTGCGGGGACTATTTCAATGCCGCGGCGGGATGGAAGCCGTCGGCGATCACGGTCGAGGCGAGGTTATCTTTATCCACTGAGATAACCGTTTGAAAAACGGAGGGCACGTCGCGGGATCCGTTGTTTAGCGTCGCGGTGGTAATCGGTTTGTTGCCCTTGGCCACATCGACCGCGATCTGGGCGGCGAGCGTCGCCAGGTTTTTAAGAGGCTTATAGACCGTCATCGATTGCGTGCCGCGCAGGATGCGCTGACAGGCGGCGAGGTCGGCATCCTGACCGGTGACGAGCACCTGGCCCGCGAGCCCCTCCTCGAGCAGCGCCTGAATCGCGCCACCTGCGGTGCCATCGTTGGAAATCACGACGGCGTCGATGTTGCGTCCGGCCTTGGTGATGGCGGCGTTCATGATGCGCTTCGCGTTCTCGGGTTTCCAATCGAGAGCCCAGTCCTCGTGTACCACTTCGATTTTGCCCGCTTTGATCAGCGGGAGGAGAATATTATCCTGACCCTGTTTGAAGAGCTTGGCGTTGTTGTCGGTGGGGGCGCCGTAGATCCGGACGATACGCGCGGTGCGATCGGTGGGGAGCCGCGGGACAATATAGTTCGCCTGTGCCTCGCCGACTTTCACGTTGTCGAACGTCAGGTAATAATCGATTGGGGCGTTGAGGATGAGCCGATCGTAGGCGATGACGGGAATCCTGGCCTCGTTGGCGGAGCGTACGGCGCGAGTCATGGCGGCGCCGTTGTGGGGGACGATGACGAGCACGTCGACCTTGCGGCTGATGAGGGATTCGACATCGCGGACCTGGCGCGTGTCATCGCTGTTGGCCGATTGCACGATCACGGTGGCGCCGAGGGCTTTGGCGGCGGCGATGAACGTATCGCGATCACGCTGCCAGCGTTCCTCCTTCAAGGTGTCGAGGGAGAGACCGATGACGGGTTGGGCTT
Organism: uncultured Opitutus sp.; assembly: GCA_964450575.1. Lineage (GTDB taxonomy): Bacteria > Verrucomicrobiota > Verrucomicrobiia > Opitutales > Opitutaceae > ER46. The sequence continues at coordinate 7,056 of CAYVDZ010000144.1, read as the reverse complement.
TCGAGGCAAAGACGGGCGAGGCCAGGAGGAAACTGAGGAGCAGCAGGCGAATAGTCATAACGCGAGGAGGGGAGTTTACTTCCGCGGGGGAATCGTGAGGCTTGCGAGTGCGTGACACTGGACAACCCAAAACTGCTGACGCTTCCCGAAGCCCAAGCGTGGCGCGAACACGTGCGGAGCGCGGGTCGCCGGGTGGTGCTCACCAATGGAGTGTTTGATCTGTTGCACACCGGGCATCTTTTTTATCTCAAGCAGGCGCGGGCGCTGGGGGACGCGTTGATCATTGCGCTGAATTCCGATGCGAGCGTACGGGCGTTGAAGGGGCCGCTGCGTCCGGTGCAGACGGAGGAACAGCGGGCGTATGCCTTGGGGGCGTTGGAGTGCATCGATGCGGTAGTGATTTTCCAGGAGCCGCGGCTCACGGGTGAGATCCGTGCCTTGCGGCCGGATGTGTACTGCAAGGCGGGCGATTACACGCTCGAAAAATTGAATCCGGAGGAACGTACGGCGTTGGAGGAAGTCGGGGCGAAGATCGCATTTTTGCCCTTCCTGCCTGGATTCAGCACCACGCAATTGATTGGCCGAATCAAGGCGGCGGGTACAATTTGATCCTATGCGCATCGTGATTCTGGGTTCTGGCCGTGGCTCCAATGCCGAGGCGATATTGAAAGCACAGCAGGCGGGCCGGCTGGGCGCGGGTCGGGTGGTGCAGATTTATTCGGATCAACCGGAGGCGGGCATTCTGGCGCTTGGGCCGCGGTTCGACGTGCCGGCCAACTTCCTCGATCCGGCGCCGTATAAAACGAAGTTGGATGGCGAAGGAGAGCAGCATTACATCGTGGCGATTCTGGCGTGTCAGCCGGACCTCATCGTGCTGGCCGGATTCATGCGGGTGTTGAAGCTGCCCTTTCTCATGATGTTTGAAGGCAAGATTGTGAACCTGCATCCCAGTTTGCTCCCGAGCTTTCCCGGGTTGGACGCGATCGGGCAGGCCTTTCGCCGCGGCGTGAAGATCACGGGGTGCACCGTGCATTACGTCACGCTCGACGTCGACGGTGGGCCGATCATCGATCAGGCCGCTGTGCGTCTCGAAGAAACGGACACACTCGAGATCGTGGCGAAAAAAGTCCACGCGGCCGAGCACGCGCTGCTTCCGGAGGTGATTGCGCGGTTGAGTCAACCGGGCGCATGAGCCCGTGATTCGGTGGTGGACGCATTCGCACCGGCGCGCTGAACGGCGTTGCCAAGGGTGTCCGCGGGCGTGACTTTAGCCGGGATGTCGCTTGTTGAATTGAAGGTTGAGATTGCGCCGGCTGGGGCGGAAATCGCGGATAACGTCCTCCTTGAAGCGGGGGCCGATCGCTGGAACGTTTTTGAAGACGTGATCATCAAGCGCGCCTGGATCACCGGGCTGTTTCCATCCGCGGACGAAGCGCATGCGCAGTGGAGAACCCTCAGCGCGAGTCTGGTTGAAGCTGGGGTGGAGATTACGGGTGGGGTGGAGGTTCGGACGATGGCCGACGCTGACTGGCGCGACAGTTACAAGGCGCACTTTCACGCCTGGCAGTTCGGTCGGTTACATTGGGTACCGGTGTGGGAGCGCGAGACCTTTGTGCTTCCGGAAGGCGACGCTGTGCTCTGGCTCGATCCTGGGTTGGCTTTTGGCACCGGAAATCACGAGACCACCCGACTCTGCGTGGAACGGTTGGCGGCCTTGGCGGAGGCGGAAAGTTTGCGCGGCCGGGTGGTGGATGCCGGGTGCGGATCGGGCATTCTGGCGCTTTCGGCCGTCCTCCTTGGATATCAGAATGTGGTGGGATTCGACAACGATCCGGAAGCGATCCGTGTCAGCCATGAGAATGCGGCGCTGAACGGACTTGGGGACCGGGTCCGCTTTTTTGTGGGCGACCTAAAAACTGGGCTCGCGGGTGAAAAGGCGGATCTGCTGTTGGCGAACATTCAGGCCGACGTTTTGTGCCGGTTTGCGGAGGATTTGGTGGGAGCGGTGGCGCCAGGGGGCACTTTAATCCTCAGTGGAATTCTCGCTGACGAGAATGCTCAGGTGAGGACGGCGTTTGAGGCGGCCACCCCGAGTTGGACGATTAACGCGCGAGTGATGGGCGAGTGGAGTGACATTCTGTTACGGCGTCCGTCGAAGTAACGGGGTAATGGCGGCGGAGCGCTTAAAAGAGCGCATGGGCGGCGCGTTGCTCCGCCTGCAGGCGTTGGAGGAAATCTTCACGTTTGATTTCACGTGCTCCCAGCAGCTTGAAGTGTGGGGTCAGTTGTTGGATGTCGATCCACGTCGCGCCGCGTTCCGCGAGATGAGAAATCAGATGCAGGACGCAGACTTTGGAGCCATCGTTGACCCGGTGAAACATGCTTTCTCCGGTGAATATGCCACCGGCCGTGATGCCATAAAGGCCAGCGATCAAGGATTCGCCGTCCCACAATTCGACGCTGTGGGCGTGGTCGCGGCGATGGAGCTCGGTATAGGCGGCGATCATGGCGGGTGTTATCCAGGTTCCGCTCTGGCCAGGTCGTGGAGCGGTGGCGCAGGCGCGAATCACGGCGCCGAAAGCGCGATCAATCGTAAACTGTTTACTGGCCAGGTTTCGCAGCGAGCGACGGAGGTTTCGCGAGACGTGAAGTTCGGAAAACTCCAGAATCGCACGGCGAGGAGGGCAAATCCACGGGATCGGGCTGAACAGCCCGGAGTCAGGCCAAGGAAAGATTCCGCGCCGATAGGCGGAGATGAGCCGTTCGGGTGAAAGGTTGTAATCCAATCCGACCAAGCCCAATTCGTCCTTTGGGTCGGGCGACGGCCAGGAGAAATCCACGGTATTCATCACAGTGTCCCTTTAAAGCTGCCGAAAAACTATCTGAGTGACGTGTTGGGCGACGGCGGTCTACGTTCCGCCGGAGGGCCGTCTGACCGAAGTCTGGCGTCGGGAATCGAAGGGACCAGTTTGAATTTTTCCGTGGAAGACATGGGATTTTTGATGGGTGGCTGCATGCGGCTTGACCGGGGGAGTGGGGGACGATGGCTTCGGGGTAACGTGATAATTTCGGGCCTCCCCAAAACCCCAGGATCGGCACATGCGCTGCTGGCCAGATTTCGAACCATGCTCACGGCGTTGGTTGTCGGAATGGCCATCTCCCTGATTGCTCCGCATACGCGTGCACATGATACTGGAATTAGTACGGTCGAGGCGCGAATGCAGGCAAGTGGGTTGAAGATGACCACTGGGTTCGCACCAGACGATGCGAAACAGTTTCTTCCGCCTGGATTGCGCACGGATGAGCGGTGGGATGAGGCCGCGTTCGAAGGGGTTCAAAAGGCACTGGAGCAGGTCGCTCCGCAATTGTGGGAAGTCCAGGTAAAGGGCGAAGTGATCGAGTCGCGGAACGGGCGCGTCCAATTACTGCCCGGAGACAACGTTAGCTTCTCTCAGGAGTTTCTTATCGAACGGCCGGGAGGTGGCATGACGTTAAAGGCGTTGAAAATTGAGGGACTTCCGGCGGGACATCGCCAATTTATCATGGTTTTCGATGAACGCGGGTCGGTGATCTCGAAAAAACTACTGAGCGCGCGCGATTACACCCTTGAGGTGGCTGGGGTGGGTGAGGTGGGCGCGACGGCAGGCAATAACGATGAAGCAATGGACGCGAACTCGAGTGAATCCAAAGGGGGAACGTTCCGGGGCTTTTTTCAGCTTGGGGTGGAGCATATCTGGACGGGCTACGACCACCTGCTGTTCTTGTTCGCTCTCTTGATTGTGTGCCAGAGTTTCCGCTCGATCGTAAAGATTGTGACGTGCTTCACCGTGGCGCATTCGATCACCTTGGGCTTGGCGACCCTCGAGGTTGTCAATCTACCGGCAAGATTGGTTGAGCCCGTGATTGCGGCGTCGATCGTATACGTCGGCGTCGAAAACTTGTTGCTCAAAGGAAAAGAGCCAGCCGGACGCTCCCTGCTGACCTTTCTTTTCGGCTTGGTTCACGGGTTTGGATTTGCGGGCGTCCTTCGGGATCTCGGTGTGGGACGTGACGGTTCCAGCGAAATCGCGCTGCCCCTGTTTAGCTTCAACCTCGGGGTTGAAATCGGGCAAATTGTGATCGCGGCGATCGTCCTACCGCTCATTTGGAAGCTGAGGATGCGGCCGGGATTCGTCACTCGCGGAGTTCCGGTACTGTCGGGAGTCGTCGCCGCCGCAGGCCTGTTTTGGCTGCTGGAGCGGACGCTATTTTAATTCCTCGCGATGGTTAAGAGGTGAGAAAGCAGGTGGCGCAGAATTCGATCTGAACGGCGCGGTCGCGGCCACGGTATCACACGAATCAACGACGGGAGCACGAACCGAATCGAGGCGAACGAGTGGTCCCAAGAGACAACCTTTAAGAAAAAAGGTCGGTGGCGGTGCGGCCCAGGAAATCCTCCATATAGGCCGTTGTTGCCTTCCCCTCGATGAAAACGGGGTCCGCCATGATGGCGCGATGAAGCGGGATCGTGGTCTTGATTCCTCGAATGAGATATTCGCTTAAGGCGCGGTAGGCGCGTTCGAGTGCCACCTTTCGGGTGGAACCGAAGCAGATCAGCTTACCGATCATGGAATCGTAATAAGGCGGGATCGTATATCCGCTGTACGCATGTGAATCGACGCGAACCCCGTGTCCGCCTGGGGCATAGTAGAGGCCGATCGTGCCGGGGGATGGCGCAAAATTACGAGCGGGATCCTCGGCGTTAATTCGACACTCGATAGCGTGTTTCTCGAATTTGATATCGCTCTGGTCGAACTCAAGTTTATCCCCGTTAGCCACGTGGATCTGTTGCTTGATGAGGTCTATGCCTGTAACTTCTTCGGTAACAGGATGTTCAACCTGAATTCGGGTGTTCATCTCGATGAAGTAGTAATTACCTTTCGCATCGACGAGAAACTCGATTGTACCGGCGTTTTCGTACTCGGCGGCAGTTGCTGCCTTGATGGCGGCTTTTCCCATCTTCTTCCGCAAGTCAGCCGTAAGGAAGGGAGAAGGGGACTCTTCAATCAGCTTCTGGTGCCGGCGCTGGACCGAGCAATCGCGCTCGCCCAGGTGGATTATTTTTCCATGCGAGTCGGCCAAAATCTGAAACTCAATATGACGAGGACGTTCGATATACTTCTCGATGTAGACGGTCCCGTTACCAAACGCCTTTTCGGCTTCGCCCCGGGCAACGTGGTATTCCTTGGCAAACGAGACGTCATTGTGCGCGATGCGCATTCCTCGACCGCCGCCACCGGCGACGGCTTTGATAATCACAGGGTAACCGATTTTGCGGGCGGTTTTTACCGCATCGGCTTCGGTTTCCACCGGGCCATCTGAGCCGGGTACAATCGGAACGCCCACTTTCCGTACGGTGTCTTTCGCGACCGCCTTATCGCCCATCATCTTAATCGACTTTGATTTGGGCCCGATGAACTTGATATTACAGGATTCGCATTGTTCGGCGAATTTTGCGTTCTCGGAAAGAAAGCCGTAACCAGGGTGGATCGCATCAACATCCGCAATTTCCGCGGCGCTGATAATGCGATCCGCGCGTAGATAACTGTCGGAGCTGCGATTTCCTCCGATGCAGATTGCCTCGTCGGCGAGCTGCACGTGAAGCGATTGCACATCGGCTTCGGAATAGACCGCAAGCGTCTTAATTCCCATCTCGCGGCAAGCGCGTACAATCCGGAGAGCGATTTCACCGCGATTAGCGATGAGGATTTTTTGAATCATCGGGAGGCAGTAATAACGTGGAGCGAGGATGGAAAGTTGAACGAGCAACTCTGGTTTCGACGTGGACCGGTTACCCTTGTCCCACCCCCCACCCAACTCACAAGTTGGGCGTTTAGCCCTGTTTAACCTTGAAGAGGCGCTGGCCGTATTCGACCGGCTGCCCGTTTTCGACGAGAACCTCCACGACCGATCCCTTGATTTCAGCTTGGATTTCGTTCATGATTTTCATCGCTTCAATAATGCAAACGAGAGTGTTCTCTACGACTTGGGCGCCGGGCTCGGCGAACGGTTTGCTCTCCGGAGAGGCGGAACGATAAAACGTTCCTACCATTGGGGACTTAATGTAGATAACATCTGACTCATCCTTTGGCTCTTCATTCCCTGAAGGAGAGGATCCGATCGGCAAGGCGGTGTTAAAGCCTGCGTCCGCGTGGCCCATGGCCGGATCAGGGCTTCGGGCACCGCTTACGAGCGGGAGTCCATTCGAGCCCCTGCGAATCTTGAGCTTAAAGCCCTCTTCCTCGACGGCGAACTCGGTTAGCTCCGAGCGCTTCATGAGGTCGATGATTTGTTTAATCTGCTTGAGGTCCAAAGGGTCGCCTTGGTTGTGAGTTGAAGTGACGGGAAGGTAAGTTGAACTCGAGGTTGGCGGTTCAAAACAATTCGGCCTTGCGTAGCAATCTTTGAATTCTGAGGCGGGTGCCCGACATAGTCCCTGATGGCAGGTATCGACGGGGGAAAGGAGGGAACTCGGGCGGGGATGGCCGAAATTTGGGTGAATAGCCACGTATTTCGCTGCCGGTGAGTCAAACCCCCCATCGAAGGAAAGAGCAGTCATCGGGTCGAATTCGATCCGAAAACTTCGCTGATTCTGGCTCAATCAGGGAATTTTCGACTGAATTCAGCTGCTTTGGGGCAAAATCCTTCAATCTGGCGGGCTTTGGCCGGCTGGGCCTGCGCAGGGACGTTCAACGCGGGCGGGGTGCGTCCTGCGCCGCTTCAGCCAGCGCTGAAGCCTGGACAGGACAGTGAATCAAGAACGAGGCGCCGGTCCACTTCGTAGGAGAGCGAGCGTTTCGACGCGAGAGAGCCGGCCCCCGGCTTGGCTGAAAGCGGAATGGGATCGGGATGTCCTTATGATAAACCGCGCAGCGCGGGTGCGAAGCCATCGCTGGGGGCCCGGAGGCGAGAGCGACTCCACTAATGGGGATGGATCCCCTTCACGTTTGTCCCCCGAGAACGACCGGCTCGCGTGATTTTCGCCAAACAGCTTTGCGGTTCATCGAACGCGGTACG
>CAYVDZ010000143.1:0-9661 GCA_964450575.1 uncultured Opitutus sp. | reverse complement strand
TGAGGCAGCCGTGAACAGAGGTTGCGAAGCGTAAAGGAGCGCGAGGGGTATTTGGTGAGATACCCGCGAACCAGGGGCGAGCCAAAGGGGTCGGGCCGCTAGTCGCTGGCTGACGAAAGGTACGCGCGGACGGATGACGGGACACTAGGGAGGAGTGCAGTTGCGATCTACGAGTACGCCAAATCCTTGCCCACTGCCGCTGCTGTTCCAACGTGCCAGCGTACAAAGTAGCGTCTAGCGACCCGACCCCTTTGGCTGATGTGGCTGATGGACCCCTTTGGCTGATGCTATTCGCATGGCTGAGCGTGTTGCGCGCAGGCGGCCTCGCCGCTCGAATCCCAAACAACGAGGTGATGTGCAGTCGCAACGCGTCGCACACGTCGTTCAGGCTCCACGCCTGGCTGATCTGGGCGTATATCATCGCCACCACATGGCTCCAGCAGCTGAAGGTCCGTTCCTTCAAGTCGACGCCGGTCTCGCGCGCAAGCTTAGCCACCAGATGCGTCGGAATGAGCTCGCAGAGCTGCCGCAACACTGTATAGTGACGGCGGTTCGGTTGTATCGTGCGTTTATTGTTCATCCCCTGCTTGATAGCAGGTCAAAGCGCGGCAACCGAATCATTTTTTTGGGCACGAAAATTAGGAAAATCCCGAAATCCTATGGGACGGTAGTGTACTTTTTTCGATAATCTTCCCCACCGGTTTGCGCCGCGCTCTACACCGCCGACAAATTACCCGCCTGAGCAGTTACGGGTCGATTATGAACTTTTCATCGCAAGTCCAATAGACTCCCGGCTGGCCTTATTCCCCTTCGCCCGCTCATATCCCCATCATGCTCTTCCATCCTGATTCCAACCGGCGAGAGTTTCTCCGCCAAACTGCATTGCTGGCTGCGGCGACCGTGGTGTCACCCGCATTGCGGGCCGCCGCGGCGGGCGATGTGTCGCATCCGATGCGAGGCCGCCTCTTGAAAACGCTCAAAGCCGGCATGATTCGGACACCGGGATCGCTGACGGAGAAGTTCAAGATTGCGAAAGCCGCGGGCTTTGCCGGCGTCGAACCCCAATCGCCGGGAATGGATGTCGCGGAAACCAAGCGGGCCATCGCCGAGACCGGACTCCCCGTCGACGGAACGGTCTGCAGCTCCCACTGGAACATCCGGCACACGAGCGCCGACCCGGCCACGCGGGTCAAGGCCCTCGAAGATCTCCAGACGGCAATTCGGGACACCCGTGCCGTCGGCGGTCACAGCGTCTTACTCGTCGTCGGTAAGGGTGAAGACGGGCCCGAGCGCGAGATTTGGGAACGTTCCGTGGAGAATATCAGGAAGGCGGTTCCGCTAGCGGCCGAGCACGGAGTCTCGATCGTGATCGAGAACGTCTGGAACCAGTTCCTATACAATCACGACGGCGGCGCCAATCAAACCGCGGACCAATTCGTGCGCTATGTCGACGCGTTCAATTCACCCTGGGTGGGCATGCAATTCGACATCGGCAACCATTGGAAATATGGCAGCATGGGCGACTGGATCCGCACTCTGGGCGGCCGGCGGGTCTTGAAACTGGACGTTAAGGGCTTCTCCCGGGCGCAGAACAAATTCACGCCGATTGGCGAAGGTGACATCGACTACGCCGATGTGCGCAAGGCGCTTCATGAGATCAATTTTCACGGCTGGCTCGCCGCCGAGGTGGCCGGTGGCGATCAAGCGCACCTAACGTCCGTGGCCGCCCAGATGGACAAGGCATTTGGACTCTGAAGCAAGGCGTAGGGGGTTCGACCGCCCAGCGACATATCGAGCCGTTTTTTAATCCGCGATCACGCCTTCATCCGTGTGATCGATGTGATCCGTGTTGGCTCAATCTCGCCGCGATCGATCCACGGCTGACGTTCCTTTCAAGCGTCCATCGTTGACCGCCGATTAGGCCGATTCTGCTGATAAAGCCCAGACACGATACCACCCGGTAAGCCGTCCCTCCGCCGAATGAAGGTCGGACCACGGCAACCATCCGCTACCTCCGCGTAATCTGCGGTTGCTCGATCTCGCCGCGGGAGGGTCGGACGGGTTCAGCCTGTTCCGAGGGACCCGAGGGTGTCGAGGGACCCGAGGGTGTCATGTCATGAATCGTGATATCGAGGGGTGGAGTTCGACTTCGCACTCATTCGCATATCCGATCACAGCGAGGGATGACGTGCCGAGGTGGGTTTGGGCTTGTGAGCGGTGGTCCGGATGTCACCTCTTCACGTCGCCTACCGAATTGACGGTCGATGCTGCGGCACCCTGTCACGATTCACGACACGACCCTGTCCCAACTCCGACCCTGTCCCAACTCCCCGCCGCTTTCCACCTTGCGATCTCCGTGAGTCCGGCCAAAGGATCGGCGATAGATAAGTTCGCCGCCGCGAGCCTCCTCAATTTGGGAGATTCATTGGGCCAGCGTTTGGAAAATGTCGCTACTCGTTTCCAAACGCCCCGAAATTACCGCGCTGCGTCTGATGGCTTAAAACCGGCCAAAAACCTCAGCAAATCAGAGACTGAAAATCTGAAAAATCCGCCCTGAGGCCTCCCTCCATGCCCTTGCAAATCACACTCACCGCGTCGTGCGAATGGAGCGACTCGAGGTGCGAGCACGCCACTTGAAAATCCAAGATGCGCTTGTCGCCCGCGAGTTCGCGGTAAAGTAGCCGGGCGGCATCTTCCACGAATTTTATATAAGTGCCGTTCAGCTCTGCGAAGGCCTGCTCATCCTCTCGCTTCACCATGACTTGTGTCTCGGTTTTGAGGGCGTTGGCACAGTGACGCTGCAAATCCTCGATCGCGAGGGTCCGGTTATTCGCGAGCACGACCCGCACCCGCGCCTTCGAGCGCTGTGCGTGCGGGGTGGCGTAGGCCCCTCGCGTGCTCCGTGCATGTTCGGCCAGCTCCGCACTGCAGGGGCAGGTTGACGAATAAACAAAATCAAACTCGACGATCCGGCGGAACTTGCCGGCGCGATCCAACGTCGCTTCGTAGGCAACACGGTAATATTGCCACCCCGCGAGTCCGCTCCGGAGGCTGGGCTGTAGCATCGGATAGGAAAACGACAGCTTTATCCGGGCCTCAAATGACCCGATCTGGCGTTGGTATTTCGCCAGCAGCCGCCGCAGGACAGCAAAGGAGAAGAGATCGTCCGCGTGCTCGTAAAAAGAGCGCATGATGCGCCCCATGTTGATCCCCTTGAGTCCGGCTTCGAGGGAAACGGTACCCGTTACGCTCGTCTCGAGCGTATGGATTTTCCCGCCGCGCGCGCGAAACTTCAGCGGCAGGCGAAAATTGGCGCAGCCTACTTGTTGGATCGGCACTTGCGCCCCGGCCGCAGCGTTTACCGCATCCATCATGTCTGGCAAACTGGCGCGGTACGCCGCATCGGACTTAAATTGGGCGTCGAACGCGCAATTAATCCTCGGCGCAAGACCGCCGGGAGCCTCGTGCAGATACATGGGTTGATTTGTCATATCGTTTTTTTGATCGAGGAATAGGGCCAGACGGTTGGGACGATAACCGAAGCTCCGGACCGCCGGAGCAGGCTGGCCGGGAAAATTTAATCGACGAGCGGCCCGTGGTATTCCGCAAAATTGCGAGGCGTTTCGAAAAGCCGTACGCAATGGAGACGGGCAGGCTTCAGGCGGGGGACCAGTTCGTTCCAGAAGGCGATCACGAGGTTCTCAGTCGTAGGAATTATCCCACTCAGGAATTCCACTTCCTCGTTCAAATTTCGGTGGTCGCATTGGTCCACGACGGTCGTATGCACAATTCGCTTCAACTCGCCCAGGTCGATCAGGTAACCAGTCTGGGGGTCGGGGGTGCCTCGGACCGAGACTTCCAAAATATAATTATGTCCATGCCAGTTCGCGTTGGAGCAGAGACCATAGTGCCGAACGTTCCAACGGTGACTCTTGCTCGGATTATACAGCCGATGCGCCGAGTTGAAATGCACTTGCCGCGTGACGGTTACGACGCCCGGCAGAACACGGGGCACCGCAAGGTTTTTGAGAGCAGATTTTGTGGGCAAGGATTTAGAATTGGAGCTGGCCGGATCGTTGGATTGGAGGCGGCGGTCGGGGAGTAGAGAACCGACCACGACTGAACGTTGGACCAATGCTACGAACTGCGGGGAAGGTTGGATGCCTGGGCCACTCTTCTTTGGTCGGCGCGACGGACATCCGATCCTTGCCCGAGAGCCCTGGACTCGGTCAGGTCACTTACTTCCCTGCCAATACTCCGCGATTGGGTGGCTCCGACTCGACGACGGCGTCGCTCCCTCGGAATTCGCTGCTTGCGGCCACGAACGACGCGGCGTGTTCTGAAGGTAAGTTGAGACGGACCGGTCGAGGCGACTCGACTTATCATCATGCCCTATATCCTCGTTTTTTTGCAGCTCACCGTGGCTCTCGGAATTCTAAATGTCTGGCTGCTTCGCTCGAGCCAGGCGACGCCGTTTCGCGGCGGTGATGCCAAGACCTTGCGCGAAGAATTCGCCGCCTACGGGCTGCCCTTCTGGTTCATGAGCGTGGTCGGCGTACTCAAGGTGGGGCTGGCGCTTGCTCTGCTGGCCGCGATTTGGCTCCCCGGCCTGGCGCAACCCGCTGCCATCGGCCTGGGAATGCTCATGCTGGGGGCGTTCGTCATGCACCTCAAAGTTAAGGACCCGATCAAAAAGGCGCTACCCTCCATGACCGTATTCGCACTGTGCGCCGCCATTGCGCTGCTGTAGCCAGCCGGCGGGTCAGAACGCCGCCCAACACAAGTAAATGTTCAGCACCAGATAGAACAACGCGGGTGTCATCTGAAGCAGGGTGTCTTTGATTTTGATGCGGACACTGACCGCGACCAGCATCATTAGGGCCAGCCCGCCCGCCGCAGCGCGCCCAATCCACGGCTGGTCCAGCCCCGCGACCAAACCGATCGCCGCGACCAATTGCAGTGCGCCGACCAGCGCGCGCTGCGACCCAAGGCGGTAGCGGTCGAACTCTCTCCGAATGTGGTTCGATACAAAGCACGCCAAGCCGTATCCGAGGAAGGAAATGGCGGAAATAAGGATCAGGGAGAGTTTCAAGAGAACGAGCGAAGAGGCTTCCCAAAACCCGCGAATACTTGATACCTGCGACAAACCATCGGGTCCTGAGCGTCTTCAAACAGTTAGAGGCAGGTTTCACCAGATCCGCACGGGGCTTGCGCAGTGCGCGTCACCCAAGGAGGAGTGCGGCCAAACCTGGTTCGATCCATCCCACCTTGACGATCGAGTTTTTGATTACTTGGTCGTGTCCAGAGGCGCTGGAGATTCTTTGTCTAATTTCTTGAAGCCCTGTAATGCAGCATAGAAGGCGATTCCGAACAGGACCATGATTAGCGCTGCGAAATAGGGAATTAAGTCACTCATTTTTCGTATTGCCGATCAGTTTTAAATAAATCCCAAAGCCGAGAATTGAGGGCACCCAAATTCCAACGAAGATAGCGTCTTGTTTCTGCCCATTAAAAAACATGATTTCCGAGAAGATGAGGGAGAGAAATGCGGCAAGGAACAATAATTTGTCAGTCAACGAGAATTTTTTAAACATTGTAGGTTTTTCCAATGAATATTGTAGAATTTAGGTAGTTTAGGCTGTTATTTTGGTTGAGATGGTTTCTTGAAGCAATGGCTAAAACGATTCTAAAGCTCCATCTGTCAAAATTTATCTGGAAGCAGCCAGACGATAAATGCATCCGCCGAGCGCATCCACGCGTTATTATTGACGAACGAACGCAATCTCGCACCGGTTTACTATATTAATAAGGCAAAACTCGTCACCATAACACCGTGTTCACAATGTCTGCTTTACCGGGTTCGTCGTTTTCGTTTCTGCCATGACTACTCCCACCCCTGTATTAAGTTTTTCCCAAGGTTGATCGAGATTGGACGACCCCACGATGTCAATGCCCCCAGCCACGACCGTTAATTGGCGTGGCGTGCTCAAAATCGCTGAACCAGAAATTTCCCAGCGCCCGCACGATCCTCGGATTGACGACTCCGAAGCAAGGTCCGTGGCCGGAAGCGCACGCACGAAAGCGGACCGAGGTCGGACGGGGTCAGGCCAGCGCATGGCGCATTTGAAGCCGTCGATTGGATTGCGTCGAAGGCGAAGGTCGCAGCAGTTCCCGCAATCGTGCCCTGTGGTGGGACGCACCAGACTGGAATATCCCAATGCTCACCCTGTCCCGTTCCGTGCGGCTTCGGAAATCAGGGGAGCAGAACGACTGCTGCGGATTAATTTAAAACACACTATCGGAAAGATTGAGGCGAGCATGACGGGACACCTGGGTGGAATGCAGTTGCGATCCACGAGTACGCCAAATCCTTGCCCACTGCCGCTGCTGTTCCAACGTGCCAGCGTACAAAGTAGTGTCTAGCGACCCGACCCTTTTGGCTGATACACCGGCCCAACGGTGAGCCATCTCGTTCATTGACGCTTTTGCGCGAACAACCAGCTCCACACTTCAGGATTGTCGTAGGTCTCCGTCCATGAGTCGTGCTTCGCTTCCGGATACACCGTGTACTTGACATGCGGCGCGTTGGCCCGCTTGAACCAGGCAGCCGCCATGTCGGAGAACTGGACAGGAACCGTGGGATCTTTCGCGCCATGGAAGATCCAGATCGGAAGATTCTTAACCGGTCCAAATTTGACGACATTGATGCCGGCACCGCCGCAGATCGGGATCGCGGCGGCAAAAACCGTGGGATACTGCGTGATCGTATCGAACGTCCCAAATCCACCCATGCTTAGACCGGTGAGATAAACCCGATTTTCATCCACGCGGTGCCGTTGCTTGATCTCGTCAACCAGCGCCTTCACGCCATGGGGATTCCAGAATTCGCCATTCGGCACCTGCGGCGCCACGACAATCGCTTCGAAATTCCGACCCGCGGCGATGAGCTTGAGCGGGCCGTGCTTTTTCAGCACTTCGAGGTCGTCGCCGCGCTCCCCAGCGCCGTGGAGAAACACGACTACCGGCCATCTTTTTCCAGCATCGGCATCATAGCCGTCCGGAAGCGCAAGCAGGTAACGATAACCGAGCTTGATTGTGATTTCGCCCGCAAAGGACTTCGCCACCATGGCGCCGCCGGTTTCAGCTGCCGAACCGACTGCGGTCGTTAACAGCAAGCCGCATAAAAGAGCACCGGCCTGGCTAATCGCGGTCAGCGAATATAAAGGAGTATTCATAAATTGGATCTCGAGTATGCCGCGCACTCGCCTGGCTTAAATTCATCAGGTGATCCACTTTTTCCGATGTGGCAGGTGAATCCAGCGATCGGCCTCAGGATCACCCCTGGCCTTCATGTTCTCGCTGTCCCAGTTGATCTCGCGTCCAACACGCAAGGCGACAATTCCGGTCATGCCGAATTCCGCCGCCCGGGCCGCAATGGTGAAATCCTGAAAGGTCTTTCCTCGGCCCATGCACGCCTCAAGGAACTCCTTCATATGATTCTGATCAGGCGCCCGGGGATAAATCACCGGCAAAGTGCGCGCGGCCTCGTGATCCAACACACCGCGGCATTTCGGACTGGAGTCAGTCTTCAGGCGCATCACCCCTTTCTGCCCCCACGCATCCGAATACAGGATACCTTTCTCCCCCACAAAGAGGCAGCCATTGGTCGGCACCTTGCCATAGGTTGCCACGATGTCGTCGCTGAGCTCGCGCGGTGGCGCCGCATCCGGTCCGTCATGCCACCACACACTCACGGGCGCATAGATGCCGCGCGCGGCAAAATCCCAGCGAAAGTCATTCTGCGACGGATACGAATCCTTGGCGACCTCGGAGCTCTTCACGGAAACGCGGATCGGCGGCCCGAGCTCAAGGGCGCGCAACGGCAGATTGTGCGCATGCGCCCCCATGTCCGCCAGATGACCGTCACCGTAATCCAGCCAGCGGCCCCACAACAGACATCCGCCCAGATAGTGTTCCTTGAACGGATGCAACGGCGAGGGACCGCACCACGCATCCCAGTTCAAACCGGCGGGAATCGGATCGGCGTCCCGCGCAATCGCCTCACTCGGCGGGAAGGTCCGCGTCATCCAACAATGCACTTCCCGAATCTGCCCCAGCAGCCCCGCCTGCATGATCTCCATGCTGCGCCGGAAAGGATCGCTCGCCCCACCCTGCGTGCCGACCTGAGTGACAATCTTGCTCCCGCGCATCATTGTCGCGATCGCGCGGGCTTCGGCCACGCTGTGCGCGAGCGGTTTCTCGCAGAACACCGCTCGCCCCGCCTGCAACGCCGCCGCACTCATCGGCATGTGCCAGCGCTGCCCCGGCGAGATGATGACCGCGTCAAGCGAACGCTCGGTTTCAAGCAGCCGACGGTAATCGCCATACTCCTTCGCCTTCTTTAACCCGGCTGAAAAATCAGCGCCTTTCGCCCCGCCCTTCTGCGCGCCGGGACCGGTCTTCAACCGCGCAATCTGCGTCGAATCGACATCACACATCGCCACGATATTATGCCCTTCATTCAACACGGACGGCAGCAACGTCCAGCTGCGATTGCCGCATCCGATAATGGCCACGTTCAAGCGCTGATTGGGCGTCTGCGCACCGAAGAGCGTGCTCGTGGGCAGGATCTGCGGGAACCCCAGGATGCCCGCGCCAGCGGTACCAAGCTTGAGGAAGGAACGGCGAGAGAGGGGTGTTCGCGAAGAGTTCATAGCGAGGTTAGACGCAGCCGGGGGTTGAGAAGGCCAGACGATTGGGCTACAATAACTGGAGGATCGTCAGTCCGGCAACCGCTTTCTACCTGCAGCGTTGATCTGGCGGATCCTCAGCGAAACGAGTCATGCCTTGACTATCGACAAACGGACGCGTCGCCGACGAATCCTTTAGTCAAGTGTCTCGCCGTTACTCCCTTCCCCGCCACTCGCGATCATTCGCACGACGACTCTGGTTGAGAAACCCAGCTCGTTGGTGAGGTCACTCAAGTGTGAGGTCCGAGGATTAAGCGGAGAGGCCGTAGATTCGCTTCAGCTCGGCGATGAGCTCGGGTAATCCCAGCGCCGAAATACCAAAGGCAGTAAGGTCGATCGGCTCTTGCCTCATGCGTTCGACGGCTTCGGACAGGTCGCGCCGCAGGGTTTCGGCAAGGGGAATGAGAGCTCCGCGTTCCAGCACGGTGAAAAGACGAAAAATGTCGTTCCGGTGTTTCTTGATGTTCTTGGAATCTACCTCCTCCCCTCGGGCTTTCCGATTGGCGAGGTCCACATAGGCTCGTGCTTTGAGCGGGATCAGGGCGTCGGCTTTGATCACGGCCAGGCCACGAAAAACGACCCGACGTTCCATCACGAAGGCGTAATAATCGTCATCCGTAAGAATGGCGGAAAGACTGGACACCTCGTCGTCGATCGGGATGGGCGTAAGATCGGAACCCTCCGCATGATCAAGCGCGTCCGGCCGGCGCGAAAACAGTTCCAGCATTTCCGGATACTCTGGCTGCGAAGGGGCGTAGAACCGGTAAAACCGTCGCTTGCCCGTGCTCTTCTGCCGATTCTGGTAGCCGCCGCTCTTTATAAACTACCAAAGGGCTTTGGCGAAGGCGCTGTCCAACGACTCCACGCAGAGCACGACGTCGAGGTCTTTAGTTACGCAGAAGCTCCCGCCC
>CAYVDZ010000142.1:6035-9714 GCA_964450575.1 uncultured Opitutus sp. | reverse complement strand
CACTTTGCGGCCACGGGACGTTATAGCGATGCCGTCTTGGGCCGACCCTACGCATCGATGAGTTCCAGGTTCGAAATGCTTAGTCAGGAGCATCCGCTGCCGCCGACTGTGCGCGATCCCGAAGGGAGGAAAAAAATGCTGCGGGATAATGCCATTAAAACGGCGATCACGAATATCGAAGTGTTGGCTGGTTCTGGTGATCTCGAGCACGCGCGCATTTTGGCGGGGCGGCTGCTGAAGTACGATAATTCCTCCGAGACGACTGCACTGCTTCAAAGCAGCTTGGCTCGCGCTGGGCACGCGGAGTTGCTTAAATAAAAACAGGTCAGGTGGAAAGCGGAGAGCGTCTCGGGATTTGTGATCGGCGTGATATAGGCATTCCTGCCTGTTCCGAATGGGGGGCTGAGGCAGAACAGACAGGAATGTCTGTTTCACTTGGTCAGAAGCGCAGGCTGCGCCCGAAGCGGACGGACAGACCGTCGTAGCCGGAGTTGCGGTTGAGCAGATTGGCGTTGGAGAAGTGTGGCCACACGATGCCGGCGGTCCACTCCGCGGTGCGCGCGCGGTTCGCCCACGTCCATTCCAGACCGGTAATTAATTTGATATTCGCGTGCGTGCCGTCGGCCGGGAAGCGGTGCGTCGCGTAGTGGAGGCCGAGGTCGAGGATTAGCTTTGGGGTAAATACCCCCGCGAGTTGCGGAAGGTGCCAGCGCATCTGGCGGCCAGCGCTGAACAGCGCTGCGTGGCCGCCCGGATTCCTGAAAATGCCCGTCGCGCCATCAAAGCTGTTATATACTTTGGCGTAGCCGAGGCTAACAATCCACCGCGCCTCCGCGGCGAACAACGTCCGGGTGATCCAATCGCGTTGGCCCGGCACGGCCAGACTGAGCCGAAAGGGCAGACCGTCGTCGCCGAAATCCCGCAGCGGCGCTTCGAAATACAGCCAGCCGGCCCGGGACGGTGTGGCCTCAGTCGTAAGTTCCGACGCCCCGGTTCGGGAAACCAGCGGAAGCAGCGAAGCGGAGAGAAATAAGGTGAAAAAAATGCGGCGCACGCGTTTCCAACGGTTCGCGGCCCGGGCGTTTTCGCAAACGCGCGATTCAAGTTGGGGTACTTTCCGAGCACGGCGCGGGAGAGCGCCCACGGCCTCCGGGTCCTCCGACAGCGAAACGCTCGGATCCGGAGGTAGGGGAGATCCGTCGGATCGGTCGGATCCACCGGATCGCGGGAGCTGAGCCGGCCCGGACCCAACCTCACCCGCGCACTTCCCGGAGGGCCTCGGGTTCACTCAGTAAGATCAGAAGGCAGTGCCGTCGGCCTTGGTGCCACAGAGGCTAACCTCAAGTCCGAGCTCCGCGGCGAGTGCGGCTTTGGTATAGAGAGCCAGATCCGCCTCGCGGGCCGAGTGCGCATACGCGACCTGCACATGGTTCGCCTTGTGGCGGGCCATCATCTGGTCCCGTGTTACGCCGTAGGTCACCGCGTGCATGATGGGCCATTGCGGTGTGGTTTCTTTCCACCGGCGCTCGGTCTCGGCTTGCGGGAGTTCGACGACCTTGGCGCGGCCCAAATCCATTTTCAACCGGCCGCCTTCGACGAAGACCCGACTCCATACGATCTCGCCAGGCTTGGCGATGCCGCGGACTGTGCCGCCGCCCAGACGGAAATACATCGGCGGCTGGCGCATCGAGTCGGTTCCCTTGTATCCGCCGATGTGATGCGCGGGTGGGGCGCTCCCGGAGATGAGGAAAACCCAGACGTACTCGCTGGTGGTGCCGCTCTGGTCCCAATCACCCCACCGCAGGTCGTGCAGGGTGTTTTCCACCGGTTGACCCAGCGCCTTGTGGACCCGATTCGTGAACAGGCCGTCGATCCCGGCGCATTCGTCGACTTCGTTGAAGTGCGTGAGTGGCTCGCCCTTGCGGATCACCTTGCCCGCGGCATTTTTCACCGGCGGCCGGTCACTGTTGTTGAGCAGGCCCTCGACGAGATCGCTGGCGGGGAGAAGGTCCTTTAGACCCTGTTGATATTGGATGCCGATGGTCTCGCAGCCAAATTCGTCCGCGATGCGCAGGGCTGCGATGTAGGTCTTGCACTGCCAGAGCACCTGCCGCTCGGTCAGCTCCGTGGCCTCGTCGGTTCCGAGGTGAAACCACATGCCTTTTTTCACGAGCCAGTTGTAAACTTCGCGCGCTTCGTCGTCATCCACCTGGGTGGCGCCGGCGTAGAGTGCGGCTTGCGAGAGGCGTTCCTTATAGATACCCGTGGGGAAAAGGAGTTCGTCCGGGATGATGGCGTTATACATGCCCATACAGCCTTCGTCGAAGACGCCCATGATGGACTTGCGCAGGCGCAGATCGTCCGCGATCCGCTTCGCCACGGTCCGCGCTTTCGGTGGCAGCGCCGTGGGCGAGAGCGGTCGCACGTGGCTGGTCTTGAGTTTAATCGTTCCGGTCGTGAGCCAGGCTTGAAGACCGTCGCAGAAAAATTCGTCGGTGAAATCCTCGCTCCACAAGGTCGAATACTTCACGCCGGCTTTTGTCATGGAGCCGTTCAGGTTCAACATACCTACCAGTCCTGGCCACGTGCCGCTCCAGTTTGCCACGGTGAGAATGGGTGCCTGATGGGAGATCAGGCCGTGGAGCAAGTGATGCGAGTACTGCCAGACCGCCTCGGCGACAATCAGCGGCGTGGTCGGATCGATGGTGGCGAAGACCTCCATGCCTTCTTTTTGGGAGCCAATGAAACCGTGCTTCTGTTGGGCTTTATACGGGTGAGCGCGCACCAGCTTGTATCCAAGTTTTGCCACGGCGGCGGTGAGCGCCCGCTCCATGGCGGCCTGGGCCGGCCAGCATAATTGATTGGCGGAGGAACGGAGGTCGCCGTTGGCGACGAGAAGGATGGTATTGGACCGGGCCATGGTAGAGATGGAGTGGGTGCGAAGTGGGTTGTGTCAGGAAAGTGAGGATGAAATCGCGTTACGTTTCCATAACGGTTTCATGAACTTGGCGGACAGAAGGACAGAAATGCACTCGAAAAACCAGCGAACTGAGGGACATAAAAGCACCGGGTGAATCAAAAGCGGAGTGAAACGAGCGGGAGCTTCCAACCTCGGCTGACGCCGGAACTTGAGGAGTTGCACCCATGGTGCGAGCCGCCCTTCATCGCGTAAATGTCTCCCACCTCGATCTGTGCATTGGAAATTAGCCCGCTGAACATTCCGTTGCTCGAGCCGTTCGGCATCTCAGGTGGCAGTCACGTGGTGGCCAGCAATGTCCTCGTCAGGATTGAATTGAAGGGAGGAGCGGTCGGGCTTGGAGAAGCGGCGCCGCTCCCGCCGTACAATGGAGAAACGCAGGCGGACGCGGTGCGGGCCTTACAATCGGCGCGCGAGTGGCTCATGGGCCGCGATGCTGCGGATTGGCGACAACTCGGAGCCGAGTTTCGCCAACGGACCGTGCCTGGGAGCGGCTCTGCTCAATGTGCACTGGAGACCGCTTTGCTCGATGCCTTCCAGCGGTACGAAGGCCGATCTTTGGTCCAGTTTTTTGGCGGTGCGGGTACCGCGTTGGAAACGGATATGACCATCACAACCGGCACGCCGGCCGAAGCAGCTGCGGCCGCCCGGAAGATTCGGCAGCGCGGAATTCGGATAATAAAAGTAAAGATCGGCGGAGCC
>CAYVDZ010000142.1:0-6025 GCA_964450575.1 uncultured Opitutus sp. | reverse complement strand
CCATGATGTCGTGAGGGTTGCGGCCATCCACGAGGTGGCGCCGGATTCCCCGCTGATTCTCGATGGCAATGCCGGCGTCTCCCGCGCGGATGCGCGGGTGCTGGTGGTCGGCTTGAAACGAAATGGAATCACGCCGGAATTACTCGAGCAATGGCTGCCAAAGTCGGATCTCGCGGGAATGAAGGCCTTGCACGAAGAGTCAGGCTGGACCGTCGCGGCGGACGAAGCGGTGAGTACGCGAGCCGATGCCGGGTTGGTTGTCGCGACGCGCGCGGCTCAGGTGATCAATATAAAATTGATGAAGGCTGGCATCGCGACCGCGATGGAGATCGTGGAGGTCGCCAGGGACGCGGGCCTCGGTCTCATGATTGGTGGCAACGTGGAGTCGATTTTGGCGATGTCGACTTCGGCGGCCTTTGCGGCGGGCACCGGTGGGTTCCGTTATGCTGATCTGGATACGCCGTGGTTTCTCGCGGAAAACCCTTTCATCGGTGGCTTCGTGACGACTGGGGGGCACCTTTCACTGGGGCATATTGCAGCGGGGCACGGCGTCGGTCGGGCAGCTTCCGCGCCATAAAAAAAGCCCCCGCCACAAAGGCGAGGGCGAGCCTCGACGCTGCAGCCTGAAAGGCGGCTGCGGTCTGAGTCGTTATCGCTTTTCGGTGCTGCTGCTGCCGCTCGAATTAACCTTAATTTCCGAGGTGACTTTACTTACGCCCTGCGTGTCGAGCGCGAGTGCAATGGCCCGACCCACATCCCCGGCCTGATTTGCCGAGCCGGTGAGCTTTACGGCGCCATTCTGCGCGTCCACCTCGATCATCGCCTTCGCGACTTTGCTGTCCGCTTGGAGCTTACCTTTTACCACCGTTTCAAGCACGGTGTCATCCGTCGTGCCCGTGGGGGCTCCCGCGGTGGATTCCTTGGTGCGCTCAATGGGGGTGCCGGCATCCAGATTGCTCTTGATCTCGGCGGCACTCAAACGCCACTCCGTCATGCGAGCATCGAGATCTTTGCGCATCCCCGTGGTCGAGGTCGACGAACTGGACGTACCCGTGCTCGTCGCACCGTAACGCTCTGACGGGGTACTTGATGGGGTCGTTGTATCCGTGTTGGACGTACTCGCGGTGGTGCCCGTGCCGGTCGTGGTTGAGCCATAGGTTGAACCGGTCGTGCCCGTGGTGCTGGTGCCCGTGGTTCCGACCGAACCGTACGTCGTTGGAGACGTGGAACTCGGCGACGAGGCTGCTGACGTCGCGCTGCCCGGGTCAGCGGACGAGCTCGCGCGCGCGGCGGTCGTTCCCGTCGAGCTGGACGAGCCGGCCGTGGAAACCGTCGACGCCGTGCCTGAGCCGGAAGTACCGGTGTTTGCCCCGTCCCGATCGCTTTGGGCGGAGGAACTCGTGCCATAGGGCGCTGAGGACGATTGCCCGGTCGAGCCGTAAGTCGAGGAAGTCGACTGCTGGGAGCTCGGATCGGAGGAACCAGTCTGAGCGGCGGTACTCGCCGACGCGGAAGGCGCGGAGCCGGTCGAGGTGCTCGCCGTCGAATAATCGGTCGGGGACGCCGCCGTTTCTGAGGAGGCCGTATCGGTTCGCATGGCATTACAGCCACCAAGGGCGAGTCCGGTGATGATGAGAGTGAACAAGATTGAGTTTTTCATAGGCGATTTAATTGCCCCACGACTGACCCCGGCGTTCTCATACGGTTCAGAAAGGCCCTCGATTGGAGCGGGATCGTCTCCTCCTGGAAGCAACGTCCTTGCGAGTATACAACACTCAACAACTTCCAGTAATAAAATCTTTTCTCCGACTTTAGGAGGGACGGGGAAGGACCTGAAAAATGCCATGAAAAATGGGGGAATTTCTGTCCCCGCCGTGCAAATAATCAGATCCCCTATATGATTTCATTTATAGACTCTGGATCCTACTTCCTTAAAATAGAATCGCCGGCCAGGCGCAAAGCGCGTGGCCGGCGAAGATGCCGTCCCGCAGGACGGCTGGAAGCGTTTTGTATTATCGAATACCCGCTGATGATTTACTGTTTCAGCTTGATCTTGGAGGTCACCTTGGTGACGCCCGCGGTGCTGAGCGCCGCGCCCATGGCCTGGCTAACCTGCTGGGCGGACTGAGCCTCGCCGGTGAGGACGACTTCCGTCTCGCGATCGATTTCGACCTCCAAATTGTTAATGCCCATTGCCTGGGTCTTAACTTTTGACTCCACGTTCGATTTCAACGCGGATTTATCGACATTCCCCGTAGGAGTCCCGGCGGTTGATTTCGTACGGACGATCTCGCGATTGGCGCGAAGATCAGCGTCGAGATCCTGAGCGGACAGGCGCCATTCGCGCATTTCGGCGGACATGGCGTTGCCTGCCTGGTGCATCGCATCGCCGGTATCACGCGCCGCTCCGCGGGTCGCATCCGCCGCGGAGCGTCCGGCATCGGCGATGGCACCGGAGGTGGAGCTCATCGGCGCGGTGGTCATGGGTGTCGTGGTGGTGGTCGTGCCCGACGGATAGGTTGTCGTATCGGTGGCGGCCGTATCCGTACGGGTTGAGCGGCCACAGCCCGAAGCGAGAACGAGCCCGGCAGTAAGAGTGGTGATTAATAGAGTATTTTTCATAGGGAATTGAATTGCTTGCCGACTGACCGCGGTACGCGAAGTCGGTTCACGAAGGATTTTTGCTGGCTTCGTGCGATCCGCATGATTCACCTGCCTTTCCATGGTCACCAAAACCGCACTTATTACTGGCGCTTCGCGTGGAATCGGCCGGGGGATAGCTCTGGAACTGGCTCGTTCGGGCTGCCGCATCGCCATCAACTATGCGGGCAATGCCGCTGCTGCGGCCGAGTCGCTCGCACTTGTAAGGGCCGCTGGGGGCAATGGTTTTGTGGTACAGGGGGATGTTGCGGTGGCGGCTGATCGCGCGCGCATGGTGGCGGAAACCGTGGAAAACTTTGGCCGGATCGATCTGCTGGTGAACAACGCCGGCGTCGCGCCAAATGTGCGCGCGGATCTGCTGGATGCCGGCGAAGAAAGTTTCGATCGCCTGTTTGCGATTAATTTAAAGGGGCCGTTTTTTCTGTCCCAATTGGTCGCAAAGCAAATGATACAGCAAACGCCAGACGCCGAGGGATTTCGGGGGCGGATGGTCAATATCACCTCTATTTCGGTGTATACGGCATCCATCAATCGCGGCGATTACTGTATGGTAAAAGCGGGGCTCGCGATGATGACCAAGCTGTTTGCCGAGCGTCTGGCGGGCGACGGCATCAATGTGTATGAAATTCGCCCGGGCGTGATTGCGACGGATATGACGGGAGGAGTGAAGGAAAAATACGATAAGCTTATCATCCAGGATGAGCGGGGAATCACCCCCCTCCGTCGGTGGGGAAAACCGGAGGATATCGGACGCGCGGTGCGGGCCGTCGCGGAGGATCGCTTTCCGTTTTCGACGGGCGCGGTCTTTGACGTCGACGGTGGGTTCCATCTTCACCGGCTCTGAGCGGACTTGGGTGCCCCTTGCCCTAAATCCGCCGCAACGGGGCGTTCGGCCCAGCGCACCCGCTGGGTGGAATCCGGGCGGCGCGGAGCACCGTCTCCGCTATTCTCAGCGCCCACACCTTGGTTGCGGGCGCTTTTTTTGCATCGCCGCGGGCGGATCCGCCGCCACGTTCGCCGGAAATGCTGCTGACCTGCCAGGCCGGATTTGAATCGTTGCTCGGGCGCGAGTTGACGGAGCTCCATGGCGTGGCGGTGCTCGAACAGGGGCCCGGTTGGGTGCTCGCCAAACCCGCCGCAAACAACGTGGGGACGACGTCGGACGCGCCGCTGGATCCGGCGTTTGCGCATCTGACGCTGCGGAACCCGGTCGAAGTCCGCGGCGATTCGGTGAATGCCCTGGCTTCGCAGATCGCGACGACGTTTTTGGATTCCCTGCGCGGCGAACGCATTGAAGCGGAGTGGCCGAGTATTTGGATTGGCCCGCAAGAGTTGGTCGGGCTCGGGCGGCGGATGAGCGCAGTCGAGACGGCGTTTGGCGAGTTGCTCAAAAAGAAACTGTCACGGGTCGCCCGGCTGGCGACCTCGTGGTTGCCGCGCCCGCCGGGCGGCGGCACCGTGCGTGGAGTCTTCGTTCATTTTGTCGACTTTAGCCGCGCGTATGTAGCGCGCGAGGCGCTGGTGCATGGGCCGCGGCGAATGGCGGACGACCCATCGGCGCCCTCGCGGTCCTATTTGAAAGTGGAGGAGGCGTATGGCGTGCTCGGGCGTGAGCCGCAGTCGGGTGAAACGGTCTGTGATTTGGGCGCGGCGCCGGGGGGCTGGAGCTATAGTGCGGCGAAACGTGGGGCGCACGTGGTCGCCATCGACAACGGCCCGTTGAAAGGAGGCGCGCTTGATCACCCGCAGATCGAGCATCGCCGGGAGGATGCGTTTCGTTTCGTGCCGCCGGCAGGGCAGGTTTTTGACTGGCTCTTTTGTGACCTCGTCGAGGAGCCTCATCACGTGATGAGTAACTTGGTCGAACCGTGGCTGGCCCAGGGATGGTGCCGCCATTTTGTGATCAATTTGAAATTCGGGCGGGTGGACGCGATGGCGTTGCTGTGCGAATTGCAGGCGCCGGGTTCGACGCTCATGCGGAAAGCCCCGCAGGCCCGCGTGCGGCATCTTTACCACGACCGCGAAGAGTTCACCGTGGTTGGCTGACGCCGATGCATCGCCTTCCTGCCAAAGAAAAAACCGTTACGCTCTGCGGCCTGCCGGCGGTGCGGGCGCGATTTGACCGCGATGCCGGTTCGATTCAGCGCTTGTTTTTTGACCAGGCCACCGGTCGGAAAATCGGGGTGATGTGCAAGGCGCTCGCAGCGGCGAAGAAAGTCTATCGCTGCGTCGAGCCGCCGGAGTTGGAGAAGATTGCGGGCAGCCTTCATCATGGCGGGGTCGTCGCAGTCGTTGCGGCTCCGGTCCTGCGCACGCCGTCGGCCGCGGACGTGCGTCAGTGGGCGGCCAAGCAGACGCCGCTTCTGCTGCTCGATCGCATTGGCAACGCTCACAATCTCGGTGCGATCGCCCGTACCGCCGGTTTTTTCGGCGTATCCCACATTATCATACCGACCGACCCGGCGGCGGCGTTGCCGGGTGAGGCGGCGTTTCGCGTGTCTGAAGGCGGGCTCGAAGCGGTGGAGATATGGCGCGTGCCGCGGCTCGCGGGTTTCGCGAGGGAGCTTGCCCTTGCCGGCTACGACGTGATGGGCGCGGCCACGCGGGGTGGGCGCCTTGGCGGATTGGTGCGGCCCAGCGGCCGGCCCCGGCCGATCGCGCTTGTGCTCGGTAATGAAGAACACGGGCTCGGGGCCGACGTCGCGGCCGCCTGTACCCGCCTGGTCACCATTCCGGGCGGAGGGGCGGTGGAGTCGTTGAATGTCTCGGTCGCTGCGGCGGTGTTAATGTGGGAGCTGATCGTGCGGAGAACCCCATGAGCCTGGCCGGCGCCACGTTGTTGCTACTCGAGGACGAACCGCTCCTGCGGCGGCGACTCGCGGCGCATCTCAAGCAGGAAGGCGTCGACGTGACGCCGGTCGGCACACTGGCGGAGGCGCGCGAGGCATTGCGGAATCTGAGTTTCGATTTTGCGCTGTTCGACGTGAATCTGCCTGATGGGCGCAGTCTCGCGCTGCTCTCCGAAAAAGCGGTGCCGGCGAATGTGGTCACGGTCGTGATGACGGCCGAGGGCGGAGTCTCGGGCGCGGTGGAAGCGATGCGACACGGGGCGGCGGATTACCTGGTTAAGCCGTTCGATCTCGACGAACTCGCGGTGAGGCTCGCGCGCGCCCGGAGGGATCGGGGTGTGCGGCGAAGCGAGCAACATCGCAAGGAGAAGGAAGCGCCGGCGGAGAGCGGTTTCTTTTTTGGGTCCGCGCTGGCCGGAGTTTCCACCCAGCTCGAGAAAATCCTCGCGGCGGATCGTCGGGTGCGAGGTGCGCTTCCGCCTGTGATGATTGAAGGCGAAACCGGGACGGGAAAA
>CAYVDZ010000141.1:0-9730 GCA_964450575.1 uncultured Opitutus sp. | reverse complement strand
CGGCTGTCGGATCCCGGCATTCTGCAAACGCGCCAGCTTACGCCGCCGCTTCCGCCGGATCTGCTCGCCGGAGGCGACGTCCCGGGCGCCGATCAAACGATAACCGCGTCGAGCCAGCGCTTGATGTCGGTGATCGATCGCATGGAACAACGCATTCTCGAACTGGAACATACCACGGTCTCACCCGCGGAGGCTCCCCCCCCCCAGCCGGCGTCGCTGCCCCAAAACGGGCACTGGACCAACGGCACGGAAGCGAACCGGCGGGCGACTCCGAACTCCGACCAAGCCACGTGGATCGCGGTGTTGTTGAGCAAAGGTAAATCACTCCTCGCCGCCAACAAAGCGCGCGAGGCGGTGGCCTGTTACGATGAGATTCTAAAGCTCGACCCCGCTGAACCCGAAGCCTTGGTTCGAAAAGGCACGGCGTTGGAGCGGATGAATCGTTTTGAAGAGGCGTTGCAGTGTTACGAACGCGCCATTGCGGCCGATAGCCGGATGACACTGGCATATGTGTCGAAAGGCAGCGTCTGTAATCGCCTCGGGCGTTATGACGAGGCACTGGAATGCTACGAGCGGGCGCTGCACCACGCCGAGAAAAAGTAGACGCCACAGAGAGCAGGGAGTGGGAGCGACCGGGGTCGAGATTCGGAGGGTTGTTGGAAACAGGCATTCCCGCCGGTCCGCGCTTACGGGATCTTGAAGGACCTGATCGCGAACAACCGGCGGACCCCGCCGCGTCGCCTCCTCGTCTGGCCCCCCCTCAGTTAATCCCAAACTGGCCCCGCTCGCGTTCCACGCGAAGCTGTTGTCGCACGACGCTGATGCGGGCGCCGATTAACTCGCGGTTCTCTTCCCCTTTGGCGGCAAGCTCCCGTTCCAATTGCTCGATCCGCTCCTCATAAGCGCAGATTCGGTCCTGCAATGGCGTATGCAGCTGTTCGAGGCGGTGCTCGAGTTCGCGCATTTCCGCCTCCGCTTTTTGTTGGGACGACAGCAACTCCGCCCGGTGCCGAAACAAGGTCCGCATGATCTTTTCGCGCATCCAGCCGAGCACCCCCGAGCGAATTGCCTCGTGCGTGCGCTCGACTTTTTGTTCTGCCATCAGCGCTCGATCGCGCCACTCCCGCCCTGCCCCGCCGGGCAGGGCGCGTTGCTCCGAAACGGGCAGGGAGAAACCGGAAGGGAGTGGAACCACGGCCGTCGACGGCCTGGCGCGAAGGCGCCATAAAATCACCATCACGCCGACGACCATGAGACCGAGCCCGGCCGCAATCCATTGAGTCTGCCGATCGATCAGACCGGCCACCGATTGCTCCTGTTGCAGCTGGTTCTGCAGGGTTCCGATCATGCTTTTTTCCCGTAACACCGCGAGCGCGCTCAAGGCCTTCCGATCAATCGTCTGACCTTTCCGGACGACCACCTGGGCAGCTTCATACGTGTCATTGACGGTCACCCCATCCATTCGTTGCGCGCGTGCCACCTCCGTGAGCGCGGCATCGGGATAGGCATTGGCACGGACAAACCCAGCCGCAAAGCGGCCCATGTCCTCATTGCCACTGGCGAAGTGCGTTTCAACCAACCGGCGCGCGCGCCAGAGACTCAGGACGCGAGCCGAAGGCATGACGACACCACCGTTTTCAAGCTCAACCGCCGACGGCGGCTCGGTCGCGCTCTTCACCGGTATCACCCGAACCGGCTGCGTGGCGGGCAGCGGATGGTCGGTCCGACTTCCTACGATGGGCTGCGCCATGACCTCGCGAAGCGGCTGCCCCAGCTCCTGCAAACCCGCGTCTTCCCCAAGCCCGCGCACCCACAAGGCAGCGAGTTTCTCCAAAGGAAAATTCTTCGGCAACGAGCGCGTGAACTCGCGAACCGTCGCAACAAACAACGGCGTATCAAGATCCGTCGGACGCGGAGCCCGCCCGTCCAAGACCGCTTGAAATGCGGTGATGAAGGCCGCCCGCGCCTGGCTGAGGCTCGCCCGCAGCTCCGTTTCGATCTCGCCGGCCGTCTCCGGCGTGTGCCGCACAATGAAGTGAACCTGCAATGCCACCTTCTGCTTCAAGGCTTCGGACGCCTCCGGGTTCACTACGAGCAAGGGCACAGGCGTGACCACATCTTCGCTGGCCACATCACCGAGTTTATAGTCCGGCAACGGCTCAGAGCGCAGCGGCAAGGCCACCGTCGCCAGGAAAGCGGCAAGCACGATGAAGGCGCGAAGCATTACCATAGGGAATATATTAGTCGCCACGCGAGCCAGGCGGAAGCTCCGCTCGCGCTAAATTCAATGCGACGCCGGTCGCGGCGCCGCAAGCGTTTTGATGCGAGTTCACGCGACCATTTTGTCTAATCCAGTGATCCGCCTCCTTTAGCCTTATCGCGCGCGGGAACTTGCCTTCGTCCCGTCGCAACTCCACGGTCGCCCACCCCTATGAATCGACGCGAATTCCTGCACACCACCTCGTTGCTCGGCACAGCGGTTGCACTTCCTTCCCGCCTGGCCGCCGCCCAGCCGGGCACCGCTCATCCGATGACCATCGCACTCACACCCGGCAGCATTGGAGTCACCGTCACCAGTCAACGCGAACTGAATGATCTCGCGAAGCGCCACCGGTTCGAATCGGTGGAGCCGCGCACCGAGGAACTCACCGCGATGTCGCCCGACCAGCTGGTGGCAGCGACGGCCGACCTAAAGGCTAAACAACTCGTCTGGGCGGCAGCCTCCCTGCCAGTGGATTTCCGAAAGGACGATGCGACGTTTCGCGACGGGCTGATGAAACTGCCGCGGCTGGCGGCGGGGCTCCAACGCGCCGGCGTGACCCGAATGGGCACATGGCTCAGCCCCAGCCACGCGACTTTGACGTACCTGGCGAACTTCGAATCACACGCCGGGCGCCTGCGCCAAATCGCCGCGGTGCTTAAGGATCACGGTCTGCGGCTCGGCCTGGAGTATGTGGGTACACAGCGAAACCTGGTGGGAAACCGTTACCCGTTTGTCCATACCCTGGCGGAAACCCGC
The DNA here is from genome assembly GCA_964450575.1 of uncultured Opitutus sp. Taxonomy (GTDB): domain Bacteria; phylum Verrucomicrobiota; class Verrucomicrobiia; order Opitutales; family Opitutaceae; genus ER46. Next base: position 6,711 of record CAYVDZ010000141.1, on the reverse strand, counting down.
GAACTCATCGCGAAAATCGGCACAGGCAATGTCGGGCTCGTCCTCGATACCTGGCACTGGTGGACCGCGGGCGATACCGAGGCGGACCTGCGTTCCCTGACGAACAAGGACGTGGTTAGCGTCGATCTGAATGATGCCCCCGCGGGTATCGCCAAGGAGCTGCAACGGGACAATCAACGCGAACTCCCCGCCGCGACGGGCGTGATCGATGGTGGCTCCTTTCTTCGGGCGCTCACCGCCATCGGCTACGATGGCCCCATTCGTCCCGAACCCTTTAATCAGGCACTCAATGCGCTGGACAATGAAGCGGCGTGCGCGGCGGCCTCCACCGCCCTGCACCGGGCGCTGGCAGTCGTGCGCACGCCGTAGGCGCAAGCAATTGGCCATCGCCCGTTGTTTGGCCAGGCCTTTAGCTACCGGCGGGGAATTCTCGCCGATCGCGCCGTACCGGCGCAACACGGCCCTGAGTGGCGAGACCCGTGACGGTGGTCTTGGCGGATCCGGTCACGCCCCATCGCATCGTATCTCGGACAAATAACGGGATGCCATGACGCATCCTTGCATTTCGCCCAGCGGCTCTCCCACGCTGATCGTCACATGATTGGCACAATCTTCGAGATTTTGGGGGCACTGGGGATGTTCCTCTTTGGCATGCGCGTCATGAGTGAGGCGCTGCAGAAAGTCTCGGGAGATAAACTTCGCGCGATGATGCGCGCCTTGACCGCGAATCGCTTTGCGGGCGTGGCGAGTGGGTTTGCCGTCACCTGTCTCGTGCAGTCCTCCTCGGCCTCGACCGTGATGATTGTGAGTTTCGTCAATGCGGGACTCCTCACGCTGGTCGAATCGATCGGCATGATCATGGGGGCCAATCTCGGCACCACGACGACTTTCTGGCTGGTTTCGTATTTGGGGTTCAAGTTCAGCATTTCCTCAATCGCGCTCCCGATTATTGGTGTGGCGGTGCCGTTGGTATTTTCCCGGCGACCCAAACTTCGGGACACCGGAGAATTCCTCATCGGCTTCGGCTTGCTCTTCCTCGGGCTGATGTTCCTCAAGGACGCAGTCCCGGATCTGCGCGAAAACCCGGAAGCCCTTTCGTTCATTCGGAATCTAACCGGCCACGGTATTTTTTCGGTCTTCTTCTTTTTTGTCTTCGGCACCGTGCTCACGATCATCGTGCAATCGTCGTCCGTCGCCGGCGCGATCACCATCACGATGGCCTACAAGGGCTGGATCGATTACCCTTCAGCCGCCGCGATTATTCTCGGTGAAAACGTCGGCACCACCATTACCGCCAATCTCGCAGCCCTCGGTGCCAATGCGACCGCTAAGCGAGCCGCCCTGGCTCATTTCTTATTCAATGCCATCGGAGTCACCTGGGCGATCGCGCTCTTCCGACCCGCCATTCAGGTGGTCGACTCCATCATGCCGGGTGACACCAGCCTGCCTGAACATATCCCCCTCGCAATGGCCGCATTTCATTCCTTGTTCAATCTCACCAACATTGCCCTGCAGATCGGTTTTGTCCCCCATCTCGCTCGATTGGTGGAGCGACTCATTCCGACGGAGCCGCCGAAAAAAGGCGTCGAGCATCTTACCTTCGATTCTGCCTTCATCCCCCGCACCGGCGAACTGAATATTGCCGAAGCGGAGAAAGACGTCCAACGCATGGGCGATCTCACCCGCGAGTTGGTCACCGGCTTTATCGAGCTGCTCGAACAGCCCAACACCGACCTCAGCGATCGCGTCCGCTATTTGAAGACGCTCGAAGAGGAAAGCGACCGACTCGCCTTCGAGACCACCGACTATCTTCTCAAGTGTTCGTCCGCGAGCGTGAGCGATTCGACGATGGCCAAGGTGACCGGCCTCATCCGCGTCGTTGCTGAACTTGAGGACATGTGCGACTCCGGTTACCGGCTCGTCATGCTGGCGGAACGCAAGTACCGCAAAAAACGCGAACTGCCCCCCGAGACCCTCGAGCAGGTCCGCCAATTTTCGCGGCTGCTGCTCCAGTTCATGGATTTCTACTCGACCCGCTTAACGACACCAATCGCGGCCGCCGACATGGATACGGCCTATCTCCTCGAAGGGCGAATCGACGAAGTCCGCAAGGACCTTCGCCGCGAGTCGATGCGGCGCATGCGGGAGAGCGGTGATGTGGTGAAAGCGGAAATGCTCTATATCGATATCCTCACCAATATGGAGAGCATCGGAAACCACTCGCTCAACATCCTCCAGGCCCTGCGCCACCGGGACTGAGGCGCAGTCAGGCAGAGCAGTCCGCTCACCAGGCGATCCCAGTGTCCTCACCGAAATCCGAGGCGGCGCCCTGAAACGTACCGCGCTCGTGATCGATTAAAATCGCAGTAATCGGCCCTGAAGTCCGGGCTGCGGTTTCCACCCGATAACCCATGCGCGAGAGATCGGCGCGAACCCACGGCGGCACATCCGCCCGCACGATCAACCGGCCGGGCTCCGACCGATGGTCACCAAAGGAGGAATGCATCTGAAAGCTCACAATGCCCGCGGATTCCGCCGCCTGCTGCACGGTCATTCCAAATTCCACTACGTTGAGAAAAAACTGCAGGAGATTCTGATCCTGCGAGTCGCCGCCCTGCACGGAGAAAGCGAGAAACGGCTTCCCGTCCTTGAGCGCCAATGTCGGCGTCAGCGTCACCCGCGGACGCTTGCCCGGCTCGATCACGTTGAACGGATTCATCGCCGGATCGAAAACGAAACTCTGCATCCGCTGCGATAATCCCATGCCGGTCGAACCCGCAATCACCGCTGGAATCCAGCCGCCGCTCGGTGTGACCGACACCACCCAGCCTTCCGCATCCGCGGCCTGAATCGAGGTGGTGCCCGCATGAAACCCTTCATCGCGCGACAGGGCCGAGACTTGAAATCCCGCCGGTCCACCGGTGGACTTCGGCTGCTGCGGCTCCCACTTTTTTAGAAGCTCGGTAAACGGATTGGTCCCGCCCTGGAAGGGATACGGATCACCCGGGCGCACCTTGGGATCGTTCCTGGTCCAATTGATCGTGTCGAACCGCGCCCGCGCGTACTCCTTCGACAGCAATCCGCGGATGGGCTCCATGGGCGGGAAATCCGGATCGCCATAATAGAAATCGCGGTCCGCAAACGCGAGGTTCATCGCTTGATACAGCGTGTGAATATAGCGCGTACTATTATAGCCCATCGCGACGAGGTCGGTATTCTCGAGCAGGTTCAACGCCTGCAACATGGCCGGCCCCTGGGTCCAATGCGTCAGCTTCGCAACCTGGATGCCTTGGTACGTCGTCGTCACGGGCTCTTCGAGTTTAACGCGCCATTGATCGAGATCCTGCAACGTGATCAATCCGCCCTGCTCCTGCGTGCTGCGCACGAGCTCGCGGGCGATGGCGCCGCGATAGAAGAGATCGTAGGCCGCCCGAATCGCGGCCTTGCGATCCTTCCCGGCTGCCAGTGCCTCGCGCTCGGCGGCCACCAACTGGCGCAGCGTCGCAGCCAGTTCCGGTTGGCGAAACATTTCCCCGGCCTTCGGCGCCGCGCGTTTCGAAGGATCATTCTCATCCAGGTGAGGCAAAAAGATTCGCCGCGAGTCGGGCCACTTCACGATCTCGGAACGGAAGCGCTCGATGGCATCCGCGGCCTGTTCCTCCATCGGATAGCCATCGGCCATCTCAATCGCCGGAGCCAGGACCTCGGCCAGCGACAGCTTGCCGTATTCCGCCAGCATGACCATGAGCCCACCCGGCGTTCCCGGGGTCACCGCAGCCAGCGGCCCGTATTCCGGCGGAAAGGCCATTTTTTTCGCCTGAAAAAACTCGACCGTGGCCCCGGTCGGCGCGACGCCCAGCGCGTTCACGCCGATGACCTTCTTTTCCTTGGGGTGATAGATGAGCGCCTGCGTTTCCCCGCCCCACCCCAGCGTATCCCACATCGTGCAGGTCGCCGCCAGCATCGCGCAGGTCGCATCCACCGCATTACCGCCTTTCGTAAAGGTGATCGCACCCGCCGTAGCGGCGAGCGGTTTGCCGGTGACGGCCACCCAATGCCGGCCATGCAAGGTCGGTTTATTCGTACGCTGGGCGAAAACCGAAGGCAAAAGTGCGGAGAAGACAGCTAATCCGACACACAATACGAGCAAGCGACCGTTGAGGGTAGAGTTCATAACAAAAACTCGGGAAAGGACGTTGGCGGCAAAAACGCTCGCCGCGACGAGGAATCCTTACTCCGCGCGGGAACCCGGTCAATCTCTGCGACTACCTTCGCTTCAGATGCGCGAAGGCCGGTGCGCCGCGCCGAAACAGCCACAGCGCCTCAGGCCGATTCGCACCCGATTCAAACGGGTGACGGATTCCGTTCCGTAAAACCATCCTGGTGCCAGTACGGATAAACCTTGCGAGTGGAGCTCGCCGCATCGAGGCGGGCCATTTGCTCCGCGGTCAGGTTCCAGCCGACCGCGCCCAAGTTTTGCCGAAGTTGCTCTTCGTTCCGGGCCCCCACGATGAGCGTCGAGACGGTAGGACGTTGGAGTACCCAGTTCAACGCCACCTGCGGCACCGTCTTGCCGACTTCCTGCGCCACCGCGTCGATCGCATCCACCACGGTAAAAAGATACTCCTCGTCCACCTGCGGACCGTTTTTCACCGCAAGCGCGGATTTCAATCGGGTCACTTCCGGCAAGGGTTGCCCCCGGCGGACTTTGCCCGTCAAACGTCCCCAGCCGAGCGGACTCCACACGATCGCTCCGAGGCCTTGATCGATCCCGAGCGGCATCAACTCCCACTCATAGTCCCGCCCAATCAGCGAGTAGTAGGTCTGGTTCGCGACGTAGCGCGTAAGTCCGTTTTTTTCGGATACGGCCAGCGACTTCATGAGCTGCCAACCGGAGAAATTGGAAACACCGAGGTAGCGGATCTTCCCCGCGCGCACGAGATCATCGAGTGTTCCGAGCGCTTCCTCCACCGGCGTCATCGCGTCGAACCCGTGCAGCTGAAAGATATCAATATAGTCCGTGCCAAGCCGCCGCAGACTTCCCTCCACCGCCCGCGTCAGGTGGTAACGCGAGGCGCCGACGTCATTCGGTCCCTGGCCCGAACGGAAGGTTGCCTTCGTCGAAATAATCACCTGGTCACGCCGCCCTTTGATCGCACCGCCCAGAACTTCCTCGGCCGCTCCGCCGGAATATACATCCGCAGAGTCGAACATGTTCATTCCTGCGTCCAGCGCGATGTCGACGAGCCGTGTCGCCTCCGCGACATCGCTCGATCCCCACGCGCCGAAGAACTCTCCTTTGCCTCCAAACGTGCCCGTGCCCAAACTGAGCACCGGGACCTTGAAACCTGAACGACCGAGTTGGCGGAATTCCATGATAGTATAGCGGGTTGAGTGAGGCGCCATCGATGACACCGCCCGCCTTTATTGGCAACTCGTGCGTCTGAAACAAACCACTTCGTCACTCATCCGCCGGCTTCCAAGTGAAAAGCGTCCACCGTCCGAAGTACGCCACTCGCGCTGAAGCGGGCTGGAGCTTCCGGAATTCCCCTGCTTCGCGCCAGCCGAGCACGGCCGTCGTCGTCCATTGCGGAGGCAGGTGTCGGCCCACCTCGATCGGGCTCCGACCCGCGCCCGCGATCGTCCGGGTGTGAAGTCCATCTTCGGAGTGGTCGAAGCGGCCCTCACTCAGGAACGTTACCAAGGGGTGCCACGGAAACCAAACTTGACCCGGCATCCTTTCCGCCAGGAGCGCGGCCTCTTCCAGGTGCACCGTCATCGGACGAATCGGTAACAGCGGAGCAAAACGCAACTGCTGCGACACGATGAGGATTACCAGTGCCGCCACTCCGGCTCGGGCCACACTCCCGCGCCGTGCCCCGAGCGCTCTGACCGCTTGCAGCGCAGCAATCGGCAATAAATAGAGCACGCCGTTCAGGGAGTTGCTCGCGCCGCCCCATTTATAAATCGCAACCACTCCGAGCGGCAGCAGGCACAACCACGTCAACGTCGGGAGCAACCAGACTGAATGGCGCCGCCAGATGGTCCGACGGAAAACGATCACGGCGATGGCGGGCAGCACCACATAACCGGCGATTTGCATCCACAATTGCCGGGTGCGCTCGATAAAGTCGGGCGCGGATGGGATCCGTCCGGGAATCTCCACGAGATTGAGCCACAGCGCGTCAAATCCGAACCATCCGACGAAGCCCGCGCCCAGTCCAAGTCCCGCTCCCGCACAGAAAACAGCATAACGCAGGGCCGCGCTCCCGCTCGTGCTCAAGGCCAGCCACGCGATCTGCGCCACGATCAGTCCGACGGACGTTTGCTTCGACCACACCGCGAGTGCCGCGCCCAACGCCGCAAGTCCCCAACACCACCCGGCTCCCGCCCGGGCTCGCACCAACAGCACTTGGGACACGAGACCGAAGGCCAGGGCGACATTGTCGGCCTGAATATAGTGGAGACTGCTGTTGGGCCAGAGCGCGAGGACGAGCAGAGTCGCCCACACCTTTTCGAAGCGCGCGCCGACGACAGACCCGAGCGAGAGCGTCCAGACAGCCAGAGCCACCGGCACGATCGCGCCAAGCAGGTTGATCGTCGCCGCGATGAGCACAGCCGGCACGATCCCGGCCGCCAGCGTCGCCGGCAGGTTCAACAGCAGCGGTACCGGGCCGTAAATCCAGGTCGTCACGGCCCCGTCATGAAGAC
>CAYVDZ010000140.1:0-9778 GCA_964450575.1 uncultured Opitutus sp. | reverse complement strand
AACTGGTTTCGTTCTTCAGCAGCTGCAGCTCGTGCACGATGCTGCTGGCGGCATGCGGGTTGGCCGGCCAGTTGAGCGGTTCGGTGAGGAACCAGGTGTCGCGGGTGCGTTCGAGGCGGAACGTGGTGTTGTCGGCGTGATGCGTAATCTCGAGCGTGCGAATATCGGCGGCCTCGGGCCCGAGCACGCGGCGGCGAGTCTCGAGCGAGGCGGCTTCCGTCCGCCAGTTCCGCTCGAACTTGAAGATGAAGAAGAACAGCGCGACGTTCAGGAAGATGAGGACGAGCGTGACTTTGGTGCGCACAGGCGGGGCCGGGTTGAAAAATAAAACGTGAGCGGTGAACAGCGAAGGCGGATCGGCGGACGAACGAAGGAGGGCGGCGATTCGGCGTTAGCGTGGTGATGAGTGGACGAGGCCTCAAGTGCGTCTCGTCCAATAAACAAGGAGTCCCAGCGCCAGGGCGGCTCCGGGCAATCCGAGGAGCACGGCGTAGCGGAGACGCGTGAAATCGGCCGCACTGAGCGAGAGTTGAAAACGCTCGATGGGCCGGGGAGGCACGCTGAGTTGGCGGTCGCGATCGACGCTCCAGTTTACCGCATTGAGGAGTACCGCGAGATTGCTGCTATCGAGCCGGCTGTTGGCGATCATGTCACCCGTGCCGAAAACCACCAGCTTTCCACCGCGAACGCTGAAGGGAAGGTTGTCCCGGACCGCGAGGCGTTCCGAAGCGACGACCACGCTTAAACGATCCGCTGGTTCGAGTCCGCGAATGGGCCGCGTGTCGATGCCCGGGGTGTACTTGAACTCGCCGCGGCGATAATCCCGTTCGCCCCACGCCGTGGTGGACGTCGCGACGAGGGCCACGGTGTTGAGTCCGCTGCCCGCCGAGCGACCTGGATCGGGCAATACGGTCCGCGCTACGCCGAGGCGCAGTTTCCAACCGTAATCAAGCAGGGTCTGGGTGACCGGGTGCCGGGTAAACGCATAGAGCAGCAGATCGCCGTTTTCCGCGATGTTTTCCGGGCCGTTGTCCCAGATCAGGTCGTCGTGCACGAGCACGCCCCAGTCCAGCAAAAGATCGTCCAAGCCCAGCGCCGACGCGCTCATTCCCGGGGCGAGAAAGAGCACCATCCGGCCGGCATTGGTGCTTAGGTGCTGGCGGAGCATCTCCTGCTCGACTTTCGAGTAACTGCTTTGCGGCGCCACCGCCACAAGGAGGGCGGCGTCTTCCGGGATTTTGCGCGCGACGGTGAGGTCGATTTCCTCCACCTCGAAATTCCGTAACTTCAATTGATTACGCGCCGCCGTGAGACCCCGCGATGCATCGGGATCGGAGAGGCGCATCTCGGCGTGGCCCACCAGAAAATAAATTTTCAACCGCTCCGCGCTGGCGACATCCAGGATCCCCGCGGTCAGCACTTGCTCGCCCTGGAAGGCATGCCGCTGCCGGTCTTTCATGCTATAGAGTTCATCGATCCGAATGACCCGGCGCTTATCGCCGGACACGATCACTATAACATCGGAGTTTTCGATTCCCAGTTCCTCGGCGCGCCGGCGGTTTTGATATAGATCGAGCATCTCGGTGGTGATGAGTCCGATCTCGCGGCTCTCGGTGGCGTAACGAAATTCGTGGAGCAGGCCACTGAGTTCCGGGTTCTCGTTGTCCTGCCCAAGGGTCACAATCAGGTGGACGGGCCGCGGGAGGACTTTGAGGTACGACAGCGTCTCCGGGGAGAGCGAAAACTTCCGTTGCTTCGTGAGGTCGAAGCGCCACGCGTGACTCTTGGCGACATAGTTCAACCCGCCGACCAGGGTGATGAACAACACCGCCTGGAGCACGAGATTGAGAGTACGCAGCCAGCGAACGGCGCGGAAGCTGGTGAAAGACATGGGTTGCGGAAGAAGGAAAGGGTGAAAGGGGAGCGGAGCGTCGGGGCCGGAGGGCGTTGAGGGTGTTTCGGAAAGAGGTTTAGGCCCGCACGTTCACCGGCTCACCTTCAATGCTCAACGAAACGCGGTTACGCATGGAGTAGCTTGGCCTCGACGCTCAGGATACTGAAGATCAGCGCGAGCACGGTCCCGCTGAAGTAAAATAACACGTGCCGCGTGTCGATGACGCCGCGGGCAAAATCGTCCCGATGGGAAAACACGTGTGCATACTCGATCGCCGCCTTGGCCGGCCGCAGCGCACCTTCCGCGAGCCACGCCGAGTCGGAGACGGCATTGCCGCCGAGGATCAGAGTGGCGAGCAGGACACAGCTGAAAATACCCGCGACCGATTGGTTGCTCGTGACGGAACTGGCGAAGACACCCAATGCGACAAAGAGCAGTCCCGACACCGCAATGAAAAGAAACCCGCCGAGCAGCGGGCCCGCATCAAGGAACCAGGCTTCGCCGGAAAACGTTCGCAAAATAACGAAGAAGCCGCTGGTCGAGAGCCACAGCGCTACATACAGGAAATAGGCCGCGCCAAACTTCGCCAGGACCACTTCGGTCGTCGTGACCGGCGTGGTGAGCAGGGTTTCGATCGTGCCCAGCCGGCGTTCTTCCGCGAGGCACTTCATCGTGAGCAGCGGCACCATCACACAGGCCGGCAGCCAGAAGAGTTGAAAATAGACGGCGGCCGGAGACAGCTCCTGCGGCGCGCTGCTATAGATTTCCAGGATCTTCGTGAAGATCAGCCCCATGAACGCGAGGAACAAGGTTGCCGCCACATACGTCGCCGGGCTGACGAGCAGCATGCGAATCTCGTGACTAAGCAAGGTGAGGATGTGCTTCATGCGTGCCGGTGAAAGGGTGACATACGACTTCCGCTCGAGTTGCGCTTATCTCGCAACCGTTCCGCTGGGGTCTGGTTTGGAGTCAAGGTGCGCCAGCCGATCCGCGGGAACGACTGCATCCCAGCTGCGGCGGGTGGCCGCGAGGAAAACGTCTTCGAGGGTCGGGTGGGCGCGGGTCAGCCCACGCACGCGATACCCGGCGGAGAGCAGGGCGGGGAGCAGGGTATCGCCGAGTTCGTCTTCCCGCGCCGTCGTCAGAGTTATACGCTGAAAACCATCCGCGTGCGGCCCGGCTTGTTCGGTGATCTGCAACGTAGGTTCCACGCTGAACAGAACCGGGGAAAGCGCGGCGAGATCACCAGCGAGCTCGAGTTCGTAAGTCGAATGCCCAAAGATTTCCTGGCGCAGTTCCGCCGGAGTGCCTTGAGCTACGACGCGACCTTGGTTGATGATCAGCACCCGATCACAAGTCATCTCGATCTCCGGCAGAATATGCGAGGAGATGATCACCGTCATCCGCCCTCGCAGGCTGCTGATGAGATCGCGGACGATGAGAATCTGATGCGGATCCAAACCGATCGTCGGCTCGTCCATGATGATGACCGGCGGCTCAGCGAGAATGGCCTCCGCAATGCCAACACGTTGCCGATACCCTTTCGAGAGTTGGCCGATGATCTTGTGGCGAACCCGTTTGAGGTCGCAGACCTCAAGCACCTCGTCGATTCGCGGACCCAATTTGCGGCGCGGAATCTCCTTTAGCCGTCCGCGAAAATACAGGTACTCCGAAACCCGCATATCTTCGGGCAAGGGATTATTCTCCGGCATGTAGCCGATCTGGCGTTTGATTTCGTTCGGGTGGGTCGCGACCGGGATCCCGCAAATCGTCACGCTGCCCGACGTGGCCGGAAGATAGCCCGTCAGGATTCGCATGGTCGTCGACTTGCCGGCTCCGTTGGGTCCGAGAAAGCCCACGATCTCGCCGCGCTGCACGGTAAAGCTGATGTCGCTGACGGCGACAACTCCGCCATAGGACTTAACCAGGCGTGAAACTTCAATGGCGGGCGCGAGTTCAGACATTTCGTTCCCACCCTATTGGCGTGAACCTACGCGAATGGCTAGAGCAGAAAGAGGTGATTCGACAGTCGATGGCGGGAAGCTCGCTCACGTGGTCTTCTCCAGCGTGACTTCTCCGGCCCGAAACCGGTGGACCTTGCCCCGCGTGTCCCGCAATAGCAGCGCTCCTTCGTCATCGAGGCCGCTGACAATTCCATGATGCCGCCGCCCTCCTTCGAGCAGCGTGATTGGTTTGCCGCGCAACAGATCATAACGATGCCAGAGATCGGCGAAACTCTTCACATGCTCGCCTTCAGTGAAGTTTTGATACGCCAGCAGCACCCGGCCGATCAGGGCGGCCGCGAGTCGGTTGAGATCCAAGGGTGCTCCGGTCACGTCGGCCAGTGAGATGGCGCGGCGGGCGAGATCGGGCGGCAAGCCGGTTTCCGGGCTGTTGACGTTGAGCCCGAGGCCGAAGATCAGGTCGCGAATCTCATCGGAGTCGACCCGGGCTTCCGTGAGCATGCCGCCAGCCTTGCGTCCGTCGAAAAGGATGTCGTTTGGCCATTTGATCCCGGGGGTGACTTGGGCAAAGTTGGCAAGCAGTTCGCACACATTCAGGCCCATCCACAGCGTGAAGGTCTGCATGCGTTCCGGCGCGACGCGCGGGCGAAATGCGAAACTCGCGTAGAGGTTTCCGGTGGACTCGCTGTGCCAGGTCCGACCGAAACGCCCGCGACCCTTGGTCTGGCGGCGCGCCAGGATGGCAAAGGGGGCGGCGCGACCGGCCGCGAGTTCGCGGGCTGCTTCGTCGTTGGTGCTGTCGATTTCATCATGCACCACGAATGAGAAATTCCGCGGCCGCACTTTCAGCTGGGTCTCGATCGAGACGGTGTGAAGCGTCTTTGGGCGGGCCGCGATGCGGTATCCGCGGGAACGCTGGGCCTCAAACTCGTATCCCGCGGCCCTGAGCTTCTCCATGTGCTGCCAGACGGCTACCCGGCTAACTCCCAGTTTGGCAGCCAGTGCGGTCCCGGAAAGCCAACCCGGCTCATGCGCCAGGAGTTCGCGGAGGATGACGTGGTCGCTGGTCGGCATGGAAGAATGATTGGCGGGGAAAAGGAGCAGAAGCGAAGCGGATGCGCGTTTCTAGCCCGGAAATTTCACACCTTTCATGGTCATTGCGAGCCTCAGGAACGAGGGCGCGCCAATCCAGCTAGTACCTGTAACGTCTATAATTTCGGATAAAGGCGGGTGAGTTTGATTCGCGCGTCCTTGGTGGTGAAGCGCCAGTTGACCGGTGCTCCGCGATGATTGCGGTCAGCTTGCCAGGCCGCGATTTCACTGCGCATCGCCTCGGACGAAGGGATGCGACGATCGAGGCACTGGCCGTTGAGCGCGCTTAATTCGATTTCCGCGATGTTCAGCCAGCTGCCGTGCTTCGGAGTATAATGGATTTCGAGGCGCTCGGCGAGACGACGGGCTTCGGCTGGCGGGAAGGTCTGGTAGAGCGAGGCGAGGTCGTGGGTGTTGAGGTTGTCCATCACCAGTCGGACTTTGACCGCCTGCGGGTAGCGCTCATCGAGCATGGCCTTGATGAACCGGGCCCAATCCTGTCGGGTGCGTCGCTCGGTGACTTCGACGTGGCGACGTCCGGCCAGCGGTTCGACTTCCACGAACAAGGTGGCCACGCCGTGGCGCACATATTCGTGGTCGAGGATGTGGCCGTGGCCGGGCGCGGCGGGAATGGGCGCATGGACCTCGCCGACCAATTGCTTGTTCGATTCATCCATGCACACGACGGGAAGGCCCGACACGCGGCCCCGCGCCGGCTGCAATGACGTGAACCCGAGAGCATGAAACCAATTAAAATCCATCGCTGACCTGATCAATAAATACGCGGGAAACGTGGCCGTAAAATTTTACGTCGATGAGCCGTGCCTTGCCTGCGCGACCTGTCCGGGAAACCGGACGAATTGGAAACCGCCCCCGCTAATCTCCCGCAGAGCGGCAAAGCAAATTCCTGTCAGCTAAACTCGAATCGATTCCAACCCCCAAAAAAACCAAACGAGGCCATTATGCTTATCAGTAAAAAAATCAACGACGCGATCAACGAACAGATCGGCATTGAATTCGGCGCGTCGTTGCAATACCTCGCGATGGCGGCTCACTTCGCCGCGGAAGGTTTGACGGAACTGGCCGCCCACTTCTACCGTCAGGCCGAAGAGGAGCGCGATCATGCCATGCGCTTTGTCCAATATGTCGTGGACGTCGGCGGCCGGGTCGAAATCCCCGCCATCACCGCGCCCAAATGCAGTTTCAAAAGCGTGGAGGAGGTCGTCAAACTGTCGCTCGACGGGGAAAAACCCGTGACCGGGCATATCAACGTGCTGGTCGAACTCGCGATCAAGTCGTCCGATCATATCACTCAGAATTTTCTCTCCTGGTTCATCCGGGAACAACTGGAAGAAGTTTCCAGAATGGAAAGTCTGCTGAAAACGGTCCAACGCGCCGGCGAAACCAATCTGCTTTATGTTGAAGAACACCTGGCCCGCCAGCGCAACCACAAGGCTGCTGCTGCGGCAGAATAAAAGTCGGGTTGCGAGCTTGAGAGAAATCGGTGCGAAACGGTTGCGGGGAAAGTTTCGACGGTCGTTTTCGAGACAAGTATTGGAACCGGGAGCAGCGGTGGGGCGTGAGGCAAAATTCTTCTTTCAGGCAGCCAGGGGAAGGGAGTCGTTGCGGGCCGCATGGGCGTTGAGGCGATGTTTCCAGAAATCGTCCAAGCGTCGGCTGCTGTGGATGCAGCGCAAGGCGAGGATATTATCGGCCCCGGCTTTGGACCAGAACATCCCCGATTGTTTGCAGCGGCCGCCGATGACGGTCTTGCAGCCCGCTTCCACCACGCCCGAACCGATGAAGTAGCCGGCCGCCCGGTAGGTGCCATACTCCATCCGGCTGACGTTGCTGACGAAGTAATGCAGAGCTTTTTCGACCGCCGGCGCGTGCGGCTGGCCCGCGCATTCCCGGCGCGCCTGTGCGATCAAGTCTTCGACCTTGTCCTTGAGTAATCCCTTCGCCCTGGAGCGAAGCCGGGACTTGTAGTCGGGATGCGCCTTGCCGATGAGGGATTCCAGGACCCAGCCCGCATGCTCCATGGCGTGGTAGAAATCCACGATTTGGATACAGTCCTTGAAGTTGAGTGAGGCCATGTTTTCCAGCCCGTGGGCTCCGTCGATGAGCACCACGACTTTGGCGGCCGTGCCATAACCACGCCGGAGCGCCTCCTGGCGCAGAAAGGGGCCGAACTGGTCGATGGGCATGAAGCCGGAAACATAGGTGGTCGATTCCCAGTCCCGCACGGGCCGGCCCTTCTCGTCGACCCGGTGCTGGGTAAACACGCATCCCAGATAGGCCTGGCGGGTTTTGGCGGTACCATCGGGCTGCTTACCTTTGCGCCCGACCAGTTCCGCCGGCACCATCGGGACGCCGGTGCCATCGGCACTGATATACATGACGGGCGCGTCGCACTGCTCGCAGCTTCCCGGTTTGGCCGTCCGCTGTTATTTTCCGATTGGAAGAATTTTGTCTCACACCCCGGTTGGCAGTAGCCGCGAAGGTGTTTTGGAAGTGGCACGGGTGGCCCGCCTGTGGGATTGGGGAATTTCTCAGACATGGGCAAGATGCCCATGCCACCATGGAAGACCGACAAACCGGAGATGCGCCCGCAGGCTGGGGTCGCTCGCTGGGGCCTGCCACGAACGTCGCGGAGGCCCCGTTGGGTCGTGGCGACGGCCGAGTCCATGACGTCCCAGAAGTGCGGCGTTACTCGGCATTGCCGAACACACGGTCGAGGCGCTCGCTGCCAAAGGGACCCGGCTTTGTGCCGAGTTTCTGCGCGCGAGGGGCGTGGAGACTGCGCGATGACCCGCCATGAATCCGGAACGTAATATTAAACCCCCGCGGAATTTTCGAGCAGGAGAGAGCTCCACGATCGAGCAGGCGGCCTCGGATTGGATTGCGCGTCGGGATCGCGGGCTAACCCCGGCGGAACGCACGGCCTTCGCCGATTGGTCGCGCGCGGACCCGCGGCATCCGCTCGAGTTGGAGCGCCTTGGGGCGACTTGGACAGAACTGGATCGCATAAAAAAGGTGGATACGCTGCAGGCCATGGCAGCTGACGTCGTCGCTCGCGCCAGAGCCGGCCGGGCGCGCCGCCGTTTCGTTTGGTTCGCGTCGCTCGCGGGTGCCGCCGCCGCACTCCTGGCCGTGGCCTTTACGACACTTCGGGACGGTTTGTTGCCGTCGTTAACAGAGGTGCGAGTTCCCCACTATCCGCGCGACAACTATCGCGTCCTGGAGAGCACCGTTCACCGTCTTACTCTGGCGGATGGCTCCGTGGCTGAGCTCAATGGGGCGAGCGAGATCGCGGTCGACTTCAGCTCCACCGAACGGCGAGTTCAGTTGTTGGTGGGGGAGGTTCATTTCATCGTGGCGAAGGACGGGGCGCGCCCATTTTACGTCACGGCTGGGCCGGTGACCGTCCGCGCCGTGGGCACCGCGTTTAACGTGCGCCTCGCCGCCGAGTCCGTCGAAGTCTTGGTCACGGAGGGCAAAGTGAAGCTCCACTCCACGGTCGCTCCGTCGGCGGCCGAGGCCGTTGAACTCGCGGCCGAACCTTTGGCCGAGGTCGCCCCGGCGCTGGTGGAGGGTCAGCGCGCGGTGATCTCCCGGACGGGCCCTGTCAGTTCGGGTGCGGTGGCAATCGGTGACGTGGGGCAGGCGGAGATCGACGAAACGCTCGGCTGGCAGAGCGTTCGGCTGGTGTTCAACAATACGCCTTTGCACGAGGTCGTGGCGGGTTTCAACGAGTACAACGCGCACCGTCTCACCATTGGTGACAGCCGGATTCGCGGGCGCATTCTCACCGGCGTATTTCGAGCGGATAATTTGGATGGATTTGTGCGATTGCTCCGGGCGTCGCTGGATGTGAAGGCGGAGCAGCGAACGTCGCACGAGACGGTCTTGTTGCCGGCGCGCTAACTTTCTTTTCCGAAATCGTAACGGAAACGCGCCGCGCGACAGTCTTGGGGAGTAAGCCCACCACCTCACGGTGCGCCCAACCCCTCATGAATCGTTCTCCCGCCACTGATTTCATTTCACCCCGTTTGCGCAGCCGACTGACCGGGCTTGTGCTGACCGTTGCTGGATTTCTCTTTGCCTTGCTCCCGGTCGACGCCGCCGAAGCCGCGCGCCGGTCCTTTGATATTCCCGCCGGTCTGGCGGAGTCGACCTTCCGCCGATTCAGTGAACAAGCGGGAGGGCAGTTTGTGTTTTCGGCTGACCGCGTTGTCGGTGTCAGCACGAACGTCGTGAAGGGTGAGTTCACGCCCCGTGACGCCCTCGACCGACTTGTCGCCGGCACGAGTCTGCGCGCAGTGCAGGATCAGCGCACGGGAGCGCTCACCGTGGATCGCATCGCTCAGGCCCCGGCCAACACGGGCGTAGGGTCGATCGAAGGGCGCGTCCTGAACCAGTCGGTTGGCACCTACGTGAACAATGCCCGCATCGTGGTCGAGGCGCTTCGACTCGAGACGGCTACGGATGAATTCGGGCGCTACACGTTGCCGCGGGTTCCGGCCGGCGAGGTCGCCGTGAAAGTATTCTACACGGGATTTCCCGCCGAAACGCAGCTAGTTACGGTGGAGCCCGGCCGCCGGGTCGAGCGCAACTTTACCCTCCGCAGTTCCGGGAGCAGTGAGGATGCCCTGGTGCGACTCGATGCCTTCACCGTCGCGGCGCAACGCGACATGGCTGCCTCCGATATCGCCGTGAACGAGCAGCGCTTCTCGTCTGAAATCAAGAACGTCGTCGCGACGGATTCTTTCGGCGACATCGCCGAGGGGAATGTGGGTGAGTTTGCCAAGTTTCTCCCCGGCGTGAC
>CAYVDZ010000139.1:0-9818 GCA_964450575.1 uncultured Opitutus sp. | reverse complement strand
TCCTGGCTCATGGGGTGAATGCCGATCATGCGCCGATGCGCATCGGAGGCGCGCAGGGCATTTCCGATCGCTATAAACTGGTCGCGGATTTCCAGCCCGGTCGCGGGCGGGCGGGTGCGAATCTCGCCGTGCCATTCGCCAGCGAGAATAAAATATACATTATAGGCGCCATAACGCGCGGCGATATAGCGGGTATAACGTTCGCGGGCCTCCTGGTTCGGAAAGCGGCCCCAAGCATACGGTTCGTTCGCTCCTCCGGCGACTTTTCGGCCCCACGCGAGGGCAAGCCCCATGATAATGTCGCGGGAATTCGCCAGCGCCACGCGTCGATCGATCGCCTGCCAATAGGAGGGATTTAGTTTCCCGCCCGCTAGCGGCGTGAACGGCGCGCCACCGGCGTTCCCATCGCCGGTCTCGCTGAGGAGCATCGTGTGGATCACATTGAAACCCTGTTCCGAGCGTCGCGCGAGATACTGACCGACAGTTGCCTCATTGTGGTTTTCCGCCGGCACATCGGTTACAAACGACCAGGCAGTGTCACCCATGAACCACATCGGCTCGCCGTTTTGATACTGGAAATGGTGGGGAGCCCCCGTCATCGGCTGCAGACTGCCGCGGCGGGTGGACGGATGACAGGTGAAAGCGCCTGCCTTGCCGTTGAGGCCGGGGTCCTTGCTGGAGAGGGTCCAGCGCCATTCGCCCACTTGATCCAGCGCGACGCGCAGCCGCCAGGTGGATCCGCCATCCCAGAAGAGTGGCAACGCGCGCACGGAACCGTCCGGTGTGGTCAGCGTGGCCTCGGCGCTGCAATCGAGATACGGATTCGCATAACTGCCGGCGGCGGTAAAGCTGATCTCGTGGCGAGCGAAACGCTCGACGGGGGTGGAACGTTGCGCGGCGGAAAGAGTGGGAACACTCGTGGCAAATACTATAGAGAGAAGATGACGAAGCATGATTGAGGGGGGAATAGAGGTACTTGGAAGGGAAGACGCCGGCCGAAGTGCGGCGGAAAACTCGGTGCCAATGGGATTATACCTGGCGTTGCGGCAGCCAGCGTTCGCGCATGAAGATGAACACCATTACCAGCGCAAACGTGAAGAGGCCGGCGAAGAGGAAGAACACAGCGCCGAAACCTCCGGACTCCTGCGTGAGGGTGCCAATTCGATCCACCAGAAACGCAGCCACGATCGTCTCGGCAAAGCCGACGAATCCCACCACGGTCCCGACGCGACCGCGGGCGACGTCCTGCTTGAACGCCTGTTGGTTGGCGAGCCAGGCTCCGAGGCCAAAGACATAGAGACAAAGTACGGCGACGGCGACATTGATGGAAGGCGCGCGGGTGAGCCCTAGCATTGCCATCATGCAGAGATAGGACACGACGATCACGATGCGGCGTGCTCCGAGCAGTGACCAGCCGCGGCTCACGAGTGACATCACCACGGCGCCGCCTATCCACATGCCAAGATCCTGGCAGAACGAGATCAGGACAAGTCGATCGCCCAGCGCCTGATTATAGGGTACATCCCACGCTTGGGTCAGATAGCTGGGCAGCCACTGAGTCATGAAATATAAACCCGGGATGATGCCCATACCGACGAGTACGACGCCCCAGAAAGCAGGACGGCGAAGGATCAGCGCCGCGCTGTCGCTGCCATCCGTCGAGGCGATGGCGGCTGCAGTCCATCCGGGCGCATTCTGCTCGGGATTGCGAAACACCAGCAGCCACGGGATCAGCCAGAGCAGGCCGAGTCCACCGGTCAGGAAAAACGCCCACCGCCAATGGTGCATGGTTGCAACATAAATGACGAACTTTGGCGCGATGAGGGTGGCGATGACCGCACCGGAATAGAAGATGCCGTTGGCGAGCACGCGTTCCTTCGCCGGAAAAATCCGCGCGATCAGGAGCAGGCAAATCGGAAAATTGCCGGCTTCGAAAACACCGAGCGCCGCGCGGAGCCAGAGAAGGGTGTTGTAGTCGCGGGCGAAGCCGACGAGCAGATTGCACGCGGACCACCCGAGTACGAAAATGGGGAAAACGAGACGGAAGTTCTTAACGCGATCCACCAGCGGCCCGATGAACAGATGCGCCGCCGCATAGGTATAAATAAAGGTGGCCAGCAATCTGCCACGCTGCGCGTTATCGAGACCGAACTCGGCGCAGATCGGATCGGCGGCGTTGCTGAGCGTCTGGCGATCGAGGTAGTTAAGAAACGTGGCGAGGAACAGGGTCCCGAGGACGAACCACCGCCAGTGGCGCTGGAAGAATGAAGGTGCGATCCGCTGAGTTCCTTCGGGTCTGGCGAGGCGGGTTGGCGAGTCAGGGTTCATGACGCGAGCAGGAGTTCGCGGACGCGTTGGAACCCGCATTCGCCACTGGTGAGCACAGGGACGCCAAACTCCCGCATCGGATCCGGATGCTCCAAGGCAAAGACGCTCATGGAGAGTTGGGCCAGCACCACGGTGTCGATGGACCCGTGCTTTTGCGCAGCTCGGATCGCTTGCGCAATCAAGCGATTGTGCCGGACGATCTCTCCCTTTCCGAGAAGATCGAAGGCGGCTTCGACCGTCGCGCCGTCAAAGGCCACCTCGCGCTTGAGTCGCGCGGCCGTTTCGCGCAGGAGCGCCTGGGTGGACATCACGGTTGGACCGTGTGTAGCGATAACAAGGATACGCCCACCGCGTCCGACGGCTCTTTCCATCATCGCCTCGTCAATCTGCACGACGGGAATGCGTGAGGTGCGCAGCGCCTTCCGAACCTCACCCGCAGCACGATTCATGGTGGAACACGTAATGAGGATGGCATCGACGGGATGAAATGCCACGAGCTCACGCGCAGTATTAACGAAACTCCTGATATTCGCCCGGGGTGGGCACGGTTCGTTGGCGTGGTGAGCCGCCATGAACTTCAGCTGCACGTGGTCGCCGCCGGCATGGACAAGCTTGACGCCTGGCAGGATGGTGCGACCGAACCATGTGCCCCAGAGGCTGACCCACGTTGACCCGTTGACGAGACCGAGCGATTTCCCTGTCAGCTTGCGATCACCTACTTCGGGAGCGAGGGAAGGCGTCCCGGTGAGGCGCATGTACTCGCTGAAGAGACGGACAGGATCGGGGAGACGCTTGTGACGGGGGATCGGAGAAAGAGAACTCATTAGATCGAGTTAAAGAAGGAATTGAGGGAAGCGGGAGGGCTCCAGTCCCCTGCTCAAATGGGGATGATGTCCCTCGCGTTTCATGCGGCCGAGGCTCGGCGTTTGCGTTGCGTGAGCGCTCGGGCGCGAGCGGCGAGAGCGCGCGGCGTAAGCTCGTAGTGGCGCAGGAGGTCCTGAAGTGGAGCCGCCTCGAACACCGTGTCGCCCAAACCCATGGCATCGACATGAACGGGATAATCGCGCGCCGTCACTTCGGCGACGGCTCCGCCAAGCCCGCCGTAGATGCGGTGGTTTTCAATCGTCACCAACGCACCTGTCTGTCGCGCAAGTTTACCGATCAGTTCCTCATCGATCGGTTTGATTGACGGCATATGTGCCACGGCCGCGGAGATGCCTTCGCGGTCGAGCAGTTCCGCGGCGCCGAGCGCGACGGCCGTCATGAAGCCCGTGCCGATCAGCGCGACATCGCTGCCTTCGCGCAACAGGTGTCCGCGACCGAAGGCGAATTCGTGTCCGTCCGCGAAGAGTTCGGGCGCGTTGACCTTGGAAACGCGGAAGTAGATCGGCCCCGGCGTTGCCATGATGGTATGCATCATCGCGCGCAGCTCGCGGTTGTCGCCGGGATCACAAACCTTCACGTGCGGGAGCGAGCGCATCACCGCGAGATCCTCGGCGCAATTGTGCGAAGGGCCGCACTCGGTGGCGGTCATTCCGCAGTAGGAGCCTGCGATCTTCACATCGAGTTTGGGATACGCTATATTAACGTAGACTTGGTCGAGCGCTTTGCGCGCGGCGAAGGCCGCGAACGTGGAGGGAAATGTCACGTAGCCCTGCGCGGCAAGGCCGGCTGCCAGCCCAAACAGATTGGCCTCGGCGATGCCGGTCTGAATAAAGCGGGCGGGATACTTTTGTTTAAAGAGAACCGTGCGCGAGGACGTGTTGAGGTCAGCGTCGAGCACGAGCAACTGCGGGTGGAGGGCCCCGAGTTCAACGAGCGTTTCGCCAAAGATTTCACGCAACGGTTTTTTGGCGTAAGCGAGTTTCATGTCAGATCGAGATAGAGGGAGCTGAGGATAACGGTCAGCGGTTGAGTGTGTCCGGCTGCTGTTGCCATCCTTCAACGGGTCGGTTTCATTTCAAATCGGCGGTAACGACGGCTTCGAGTCCCCCGTCCTGCGGGGCGACGAGCTGGCGGGAGAACTTTTCGTTGCGCCCGTAGGTGCGGTTGAGATCAGCGAGAAAGGCCTTCGCCTGGACCGGGGAAGGAGCGTGCGTGTGCCATTGATAATTGAACTCCGCTTCCGGCAGGCCCCGGCCTTTTACGGTGTGCGCAATGACGGCAATCGGGCGTCCGTTCATTTCAAGGTATTTGGCGCGATGGAAGGCGAGGCAGATTTCCGCGAGGTCGTGGCCGTCGATCTCGATCACGGTCCAGCCGAACGCAGCAAACTTGTCGCGTAGGGGATCAATCGCCATGAGATCGGACATCTTTCCCTTCGCCATGACCTTGTTGTAGTCGACGATTGTGATCAGATTATCGAGTCGATACTGCGCGGCCGACATCGCGGCCTCCCAGATCTGACCCTCGTTGCACTCGCCGTCTCCAATCAGGCAATACACGCGGGAGGCGAAATTGTCCGCCAGGCGAAGTCCGAGAGCGATTCCGGCAGCGTAGGAGAGTCCGGTGCCGAGTGAACCGCCGGAGTATTCGATGCCGGGGCACTGCCCGCGCTGGGTGTGGCCGTCGAGCCCATCGAGCCGGCAATAGGTGAAAAGCCGTTCGACCGGGATGAATCCGCTCAACGCCAGCGTCGCGTACAGGGCGGGCGACGCGTGCGCCTTGGAAAGGATGAACCGGTCCCGCCGCGGATCGTCAGGTTTTTTCGGATCGATGCGCAGGATGCCACTGTAGAGACAGGCAAGGAGTTCGACCTCGGAGAACGAACCGCCGATGTGACCCCAACCCGCAGCGGTGATGAGTTCGAGACAAAGCCGGCGAACACCGAATGCCTTGTCGGCGATCACGCGCTGTTGGCCGGGAGAAAGATGTTTCATGCGATCGAACGAGGGAAATTGAAGGCGCTGGACGGGGGCACAACCGGGAGGTCGTTCAATCGCTTGAATGCTCGCCCATCGCGGGTCGGAAACCTAAAATGTCAGCGTGTAGCCGAGACGGTAATTGGTGGGGTTTGTGATCGCGATGCTTTGGTCGAACGAGCTCGGCTGCGGGTCCCGGACGTCGAAGATATTTTCAATCCGCAGCCTGATATCTGCCCGACCCCAGCGGTAGCCGAAGATCAAGTTGTGCCGTTCGCCCCCGTCGATTTCCCAATACGTGCGTGAATTGAGCCGGCTCTTGCCCCAGCGGCTGTAGTTATAAGCAGTCGAGAAACCCTTGAGCCAACCGGTGCGCCAGCGATAGTTTACCAGAGCCCCGGCGGTGTCGTAGGGAATGGCCTCGGCCCGCCTGCCATTCGCCAGCGTCGTGTCCACTTTGCCATAGCTAACAATGGCCTCGAGTCCGTTCCAGATCTTGAAATTCACGTCCATTTCGAAGCCCTTGCTGGTGCGGGTGCCCACGGGCGCCTGATAGTTTTGGTCAGGTCGACCGGTGATGGTGCCGGGATTGTCATCGCGGATCGTGACAAGATAGTTTGTCTCCTCGTTATTGAAAACGGATGCGGTGGCGACAATCCGGCTGCGATTGAGATCGAGCTTGATTCCGAATTCGTTGGCTTTGGCAACACGATCGGGGAATTTTTCGCCGAAGGTGGCGAGCCGCTGGTCGATCGTGAATACCGGGGTGTAGGTTTGATTGAAATTAGCGAACGCCATCGCTTCGCCGAACTCCCCTTGGTAGAATTTTACCAGACCGGAGATTCCTGGTTTCCTGCTCGTCTTCGCTTGAAGCGTACGGGTCGGAACGCCTTGTTGCACGTAGTCCCACCGGCCCTGATTGGACTGAACTCGCTGAATGCGGCCGCCGGCGACAAGAATGACACGGTTCTTGAGGACTCCCATGCGCTGCATGAAGCCAACCCCATAGGTTTCGTTGTCGGTCAGCGTGCGTTGAAGCGACGGAGCATTGGTGTCACGCATCACGTCCTCGCGTGAAATGTCGTAGATGACGCGATCAATGGGATAGGTGAAGACGCGGCCGAGATTGCCGGTGGTTTCGAAGCCGTATGCCCGGAGCAGGGCGCCGTTGTTGACGACGTAATTGGAGTTGTCGCTATCGATATGGCCGACGCTATAGGTTCCGGCGACGAGGGTTTGGTGCCGTACAAAACCGGTCGTGTAGGTGAAGTTGAGATCAAGCCCGTAGTTGTGGTCACGGCGCGAGACGGGACGATGGTCATATTGGAATCGCTCGCGATAGATTGAAGCGATCCGGCCTTGAACGGTGGCAATGTTGGTGAACCGGTTGTCGAGGCCGGTGTTCAGAAGGTTTCCCTGGGCATCGAGGTATTTATTGTCGGGAGTTGCGCGCACACGGCTGGCATCGCTCAGCTGATTGCGGTAGCGGCCGATGAGACGCGCATCGAGGGAAATGGGGCCGAATTTGAAGCTTTTGCTGCTGCCGAGTTCATAAGTATCTGTGTTCACCTTGCTATAGGCATGGATTAGATTCTGGCCGGCGCCGCCCGAGAGAACCGTCTCATCATAGAGCGGCACACCGGTGGGGCCGGGCACGCTGGCGCTCACGGGAACACTCGTGGCGAAGCCCGGAACGACATGTTTCGCCCGGCTGGAGGAGTCGCGGACAAAAGCAGTCCAGAGCCAGACCTCGAGGCCGGTCTTGCCGCGATAGAGAATGCTGGAGTTGATGCCGCGGAAACCGAGCCGGGGGTCTCCTGGCCAGTCGATCGGACCGCGGGTATTGGAGACGGCACCGGCAATGCGATAGGAGAAGCGTTTGTCTTTGTCGATAAACTGGGATGTATCGATTTCGCCGCGCCAGAATCCCCATGACCCGGCCATGGCGGAAAGTTTGGTGAACGCGCGGGCACGAGGACGCTTGCTGACAATATTCACGACGCCGCCGGGCATATGCGTGCCGTAAAGAATGCCGTTGGGCCCTTTGACAACTTCAATGCGCTCGACAAAGGAGTAGTCAAAGCCGCCCGCACCAGTGAAGAGCGAGTCATCAACGCCATCGCGCGACGCCGTGCTCCCGGTGTAACCGCGAAGCGAAAAGTCGTTGTTCTCCTGATTCCCGGTGCCGGCGTTGCCATGATGCATGCCGCTGATGAGGTTGAAGGTTTCCTCGATGCCGACGGCGAGGGTGTCTTCGATCAGCCTCTCGTTGATTACAATGGCTGAAACAGGAATCTCGGTGTTCTTCGTGGCGATGCGCGATACCGTCATCGAGGAACTGGTCGCGTAGCCGCTGCCGGTCTCTTCCCTCACTTCAAAGGCTGAAAGCTGCAGCGCTTCCGCGTCGCGAGCGGGCGTGCCGGGTTGGTTTGGCGAGGCCGTGCCGGCGGCCACTGCGGCTGCGGCGTTGCGGGCTTCCACGCTGGTGGGCGTCTTTCCGGCAGTCGATGGAGCGGGGGTCGTTTGACTATATCCAGGGGCGGACAGGACAATCAGCGGCAGGCAGATCCGCAGGGGCAGGGAGATGTTCATAGGTGGATTTTCTTCGATCAAGCCGCGAACCTCGTGAACGAGAGAACGATGCCGGAGGGAAAAGGTTGGGGTGGGTGGTGATGGGGAAGGAGTGCCGGGGGACGCCACTCACGACCTCATCCCTAGGACCAGGGCTTGACCCTGAGCAATGGCGCGTTCATGCAATGGATTGAACGATGCCCGCCCCCACGAAGGCTCCGACCATGCTTGCAGTAGGCCGCGCGGCCGGCTGCCACTCGAGCACCGTTTCAC
The DNA here is from genome assembly GCA_964450575.1 of uncultured Opitutus sp. Lineage (GTDB taxonomy): Bacteria > Verrucomicrobiota > Verrucomicrobiia > Opitutales > Opitutaceae > ER46. The sequence goes on along the minus strand of CAYVDZ010000139.1, from coordinate 1,785 downwards.
TTGCACTGCGTAATGATCCGAGGATATCCGCGGAGACACGTGGGCGGGTGCAGGCGGCTGCGGCGCAATTGGGCTATAGAGTTAATCCTCTGATATCAGCATGGGGGGCGACCCGGCGGGCGGGCAGGCCGGTGGAACAACGCGTGGCGGCGGCGTATCTTACCTGCCATCCGGGAGATTTCCGGTGGAAGGCCGATCAACATTTTAGAAGTATCTTCGAAGGCGCGCATGAACGGGCGGAGCGATATGGTTTTTCGCTGACGGAGTTCCGGATCAGTGATTACGCGCGTGACCTTGCCCGTCTCAACCAGGTGCTGGTGACGCGGAATGTGCGGGCGGTGATGGTTGGTCCAACCTTGGAGCATCACACCCTGGCCGGGCTCGAATGGGAGCGGTTTTCGCTCGTGACGATAGGCTATGGCTTGACGGCTCCGGCGCTGCACCGCGTGACCGAAGATCATCATTTGGGAATGAAGCTGGCCTTTGAAGCCTGTCTGGCGAAAGGGCACCGGCGGATCGGGCTGGCGCTGGTTCGGCAACATAACGCGATGCGCCGGGAACGATGGATCGGAGCCTATTTATATGAGCAGAACCAGCACCTCACGGAAAGCGAGCGATTGCCGGTATATATAGCCAGCACGGGGACGCCGATTGCCGAGGCGGGCGGGTGGCTGCGTCACCATAAGCCGGAGATTATCCTGGCTGATGATCCGGCCGCCTGGCGCAGCGCGGGCGTGCCGACGCTGGGGTTCGCGCTTTCGGCTGCTCACAGTCATCGCGGCGTGCACGAAAACAACCGGGGGATTGGAGCCTGCGCGGCGGATCTTCTGGTGGGATTCGTTTTGCGCAATGAACGAGGCCTCCCGGCCGGACGACAGACGGTCATGGTTGAGCCGTCGCTGGACGAAGCGGGATGATCCGCCCTCGGGGCCTCCGAAAGCTAATCTATCACGTCTCCGATTCAAGTTTCACCAGTTGTGATACGACGGACCGGGCTCATATCCGCCTATTTCCAACTCTCCGGCACAGCGGAGCGAGCCTATCGGGTTGTCGCCGGGACACATTGCGCAAACACACTCTGATTTGTCATCGCGAGCCCGAGAAATGAGGGCGTGGCGATCCATCTGGATGGATTGCTTCGTCGCTGCGCTCCAGCTCTCGCAATGAAAAGGTAGGCGTACACAGCGTGTAGAGCGTTCACTCCAGACTGTTAAATACGCTGGTTAGCGCTTTGAACGAATCTATATATCGATAATAAATGATCGACGCTTTCGCAGACCGTCGCGCTCTGCGCATGGCCACGCAGGCGGTGCACCACGCGGAGAACGGCAAAAGGGCTTTAACGGCGTGGCGATCCTGAGCCGTGCTGGCATCGCACCCACCCGGCGCACGCGCGGGCTGACCGCGGATCCGGCGGATAGCCATAGCCGCTATATTGAAGCAGACATGGGCGGCATCGTTATTGCGTCGCTCTACGCGCCGAACGGCAATCCATTGGGCACCGCCAAATTCGACTATAAGCTTCGTTGGATCGAGCGGCTTCGGCTGCACGCGCAAGAGCTCCTCGCCGGGGGAAAGTGTGAGCCGATTCGTCGCCGTTGCCCAACCGGAGAGTCCAATCAATATAGCCGGTGCCGGCACGCGTTCCGCGTTTCTCAATTTCCCAATTTCCCAATTTTCCGCTTTCCCTCTTTTCCTCTTTTCCGCTTTTCCGCTCTTCACGCCTTCACTCGCGTGCGCTTGCCGGTCTTCGCGGCCTCGTAGATCGCATCGACGATGAGCATG
>CAYVDZ010000138.1:0-9820 GCA_964450575.1 uncultured Opitutus sp. | reverse complement strand
CCGCTCGCGGCGGCACGGGGTACATCTCGGCGGCGTCGATGAAATTGATGCCGCGCGAAACCGCGTAATTGAGCTGCTCGTGCGTTTGCTGTTCCGTGTTCTGTTCCCCGAATGTCATTGTTCCCAGGCAGATTTCTGAGACACGAAGTTCGCTTTCACCCAGACGATTAAAATTCATTGTTGGAGCATGTAAAAGGTTTCTGGACCAGCCAGCTCAGGAGCAGGACCGGACCAAGAGCGGACCGCAACCCCGCTTCCGCGTATCCGCACTTTCATCCCGCCTGACGGCGGCATCATCGCGGTTGGTCGCGACGTAATTGGGTCGGCCGCAATCCCGTGGGGTCTCCTTCCCGAGGCACAGAAAACCGGGCGATCAATGTCCCGCATTGCGTGACACAATCGCGGCGCCCGCCGCAAATTTCGCAAACGACAATGTCACGGATCGAGTGACTTTGGAGCGGCCGCAGAGGCGGAGGGTGCTGGGGTCTTGCCGGGTTGCGCGGGGGCGGTCAGCCTCCGTGAATCCGATGATTTCTAAACTGCCGCGATGGGTTTGGGCTGGGGCTTGGGCGTTAGCCTTCGTTGCTGGCATTATCAATATTGTCGGGCTCCTTGGGTTTGAGCATCAGGCGATCACGCATCTCACCGGAACGACGTCCATGCTGGCGGCGGCGTTGGCCTCGCTCGATGGCACGGGGACGCTGCATTTCGCGGCCGTGATCGGATCCTTCGTCGCGGGCACGGTCCTGAGCGGCTTTCTCATTCAGGACAGTACCCTGCAGCTGGGGCGGCGTTACGGCGTCGCGTTGTTGATCGAGTCCCTTTTGCTCGTGGCCGCGGTCCCGTTGCTCAAGGGCAATAGTATTTGGGGCATCTATTCGGCGTCGTGTGCCTGCGGCCTGCAGAATGCCATGGTGAGCACGTATAGTGGCGCCGTGGTTCGCACGACGCACCTTTCGGGGATGTTCACCGATCTCGGGATCTTTCTGGGACACTGGATGCGCGGTTTGCCGGTGGACGTGCGGCGGTTGCGGCTCTGTTTTCTTATTATCTCCGGCTTTCTGTGCGGGGGTGTCGCGGGCACGGTGGCGTTTCGCCATTTCAGCTATTCGGCGCTGCTGATCCCCAGTGCGCTTACGGCGGTGACGGCCTTGAGCTATGGGGTTTTTCGAATCCGCCAGCGGTTTAACGTCCAGCGCGCGCGTACCGCGGAAGTCAGCAAAGAGGGATAAGGGACTCGGTCAGAAATAAACGCGCAGAGCTGCGCCGGGATTGGGTCGCCAGCCAAGGCGCGGGCGACGGAGCCTATCTCCGATAGGTGACTGAGCCAGCAACGCCGGATCGCGACTCAAGCCCAAGTAGATTTGAGCGTTTATTTCTGACCGAGTCACTCAGGTCGGTTCGATCGTTCACCTCGGGGTAGCATGCGTAGAGCACGCCCGCAACGCGGTTCGTGTCCGTTCGAACCGCCGAGCGCCTGGCGGTTCTTGGCGCCCCTGGGATTTCTGGGAGATCCGAATCGAACTTTATTCGAAAATCTCGCCCGGTGCCTTGCCGGATGGATTTTCGCCCGCACGTCATTCAGCCGGCGGCGGTTGCGAACCGTGTGCATCAGGAAAATCCGGACGCGCGGGTCCTGATCAAAAGACTAGCCATCAAACGCGGAACTCTTCCTGCTGGCCAGCTTTCGGACCGAACTTCTTTAAACTGCTCCATGAAACGAAACCTCCTTAGCCTTCTCGCCCTCAGCGCCGCCCTTGTCAGCCCCAGTTACCTGCCCGGCCAAAACCTCAAAGGGGCCGCCTCGGCTCCCGCGCCAACCCAGCAGAAGCTGGTTCGCATCGCGACCCTCGATAGCGTGGAGACCAATCGTGAGTTCCAAGCCAATGTGCAATTGCTTCAAAACCAGCGGCAAGCGGCGGTGGAGCTCAACGCGGCCATGGAAAAAGAGAAGGATGCCAGGAAGAAGAAGGAGTTCAAGGCGCAGATCGATCAACTTCTGGCCAAGCTGAACGATAATAACGCCAAGATGCAAAAGGCCTACGGCTTCTCTCTCACTCGCAATTACGTCGTGGAGATCGAGAAAGCTAACATCTACCTGCTTGTGACCGACGAAGAAGCGGCCAAAATCGAGAAAGCAGAAAAAGCGAAGAAGTAAGCGTCCGCCTCCGTAATATTACCGCGCTTGATCGCGGTGCCGTCTAACCGACAGCGTTCATCACCTGCTTTCCGCAACTTTTCTCCGTTCGGTTCGTCAACCCGGAGGAAGGCAAATATTCGGCAGCGACTTTACGCTCGGGAAGAACTGTGTCAGATCTTTCTCTCCGTGCGCACCGTCCGCATCGGATGCATCTCCAGCCCTATAGACATGACTGCCCTGAATTTTTTTCGCCTCCTCCCGTCCTGCACGTTATTGCTGATCGCGACGTCTACCGTTGACCTGTCCGGCCAGACCGCTCCCGCCGCGTCTACGCCAGCCGCACCGATCGTCCTCAGCCCTTTCGAGGTCCAAAGCGCTCAGGACTACGGCTATCGAGTGGGCGCGGCGGTTACCGGAACCGGCACCGCCGGATTGATCAAAGACACGCCGCTCAACATCAGCATTGTCTCGCAGGAACTCATCCAGGACCAAGCCGGCAACCAGCTCATCGACGTCTTGCGCGGCGCGAGCTCCGTCGCCCTCCAGGTGAAGGACGAATGGATGATTCTCGTACGTGGCTATACCGGGCCGCAATTCGTCAACGGCCTTCCCGCTGGTCAGGGGCTGGCACTTTATGACGTGGACCGGATCGAGGTCGTGAAGGGTCCCAACGCCGTGTTCGCCGGCATCTCCAACCCGGGTGGCACGGTCAACCTGATCAAGATAAAGCCCAGTTTCACGGCCAAGCATTCCATCGACGCGAGTTTCGGCTCCTTCGATCATCGCCGCATCGTCTTCCGCACTTCGGCTCCCTTGATCCAAGACACGCTCGCCTACAGCTTCGTTTACGGGCGCACCGATGAAGAGAGTTACATCGACTACGTTTTTACGAAGGAGGATTTCTATAGCGGAGGTCTCACGTGGAAGCCGACCCGGCAACTGACCTTCACCGCGCGCTATAGTGAATTGGATCGGGAGGCCGGGCGCCGGCCGCACACGGTAATCAGTCATCCTTTATATCAACAACTCGACCGCGAGGCGATCGCCCGCTTCGACCAGCTCGGCCTCCCGCGTCCCGCCAACTATCCCCAACTCGAAAACGGCGCCATCCGCAATGCGGCCGGCGTGCCCATCACGACCGGTCGCCTCGCGCCGGAAGGCGTCGACGCCTTCATCTCCCGCACCTTGGGCCCCAATGTCCCTCCGTTTCCCGGCGTGTATTCACGCGATTTCTTCGACGATTCCTATAACAACAACGGCCCGGATGGCCGGGACAGCTACGAGAACAAAACCACCACCCTCGAAGGGGAATGGGTCGCTTCGCCCACCCTCGCGTTGCGCGGCATTTTCCAACAAGTCGACAGCCACCGGCTCCGGCGCGAATTCAACGGGCTGCGGCCCGTCGCCGGTCAGCGCTTGCGCAGCTCGATCTCGGACTTCAAGCCGGGCGGCGTCACCTTCTCCGCACGACTCGAAGCCGCCTATAAACTCAATCTTAAACGCGCCGGAAAACACGACCTCCTCGCCGGCTTTCAACATGATGGGGGCAAGGACGTGATCAGTCCCGTGACGGTCGCCACGTCCCAGGTGGTCATGTTCGATCCGCGGACACAACCGGAGCCGCGTTTATTGCAGCTGCTGCAAAACCGCTACGGTCCGGACTACCAGGAGCCAGGCGTCTTGCGCAAAGGCGGCGCTCATTCGAATTCATTCTATGGCGTGCTGCAGTCATCGTTTTTCGAGGATCGTCTGCGGACCTTGATCGGTGGCCGGCAAATCACCAACAACCGCCCTACCGACGACAACCGGGATGGGATCGACGAGGATTTCACGACGCGTAAACTTCTGCCTCACTATAGCGCGCTTGTCCGCCTGACGCCCCAGCTCAGCGTCTACGGCAGCTTCAGCCGGACCTTTGTTCCGCAACGCCAGCAGACCGCCGACCTCGCGGCGATTCGCGCCACGCAAGGGGATCCGACGTCGCCCACGTATCGCCCGCCGGCTGTGATTCCGTTTCAATTTCTCACCGCCGATCTGCTGGGTCGCGGCTGGGAAGTCGGCACCAAGCTTGACCTCGGCGAAGGACGTTTGCTCGGCACTCTGACCTACTTCTCCAATGAAGAGTCCGCCCGCCTCGATGTCGATACGCCGAACCAAGTGTTGTATCAACTGCCCGGCGCCACGGTACGGGTCGCGGCCGGACAAACCGAGACGGAAGGACTGGAAACGGAATGGGTATGGACACCCCGGCCGAACTATCAGGCGCTCCTAAGTGCCAGCACGTTCTTCACCTATCACGAAATTTCGAATCCGTCCGAACCGCGCGAGATCGGCAGCCGAATCGAGTCCGTTCCGCGGTACTCGATCAATCTTTGGAATAAATATACCTTCACTAAAGGGCGTCTCCGCGGACTGTATATTGGCGGCGGCGGCAATGCCCTCGGTAAAATCGGCCTGCATCCCAGCTGGTCGGTTCCGATCGAAAGCGACCCCGTGGTCCTCTTCGACGCCCTCGTCGGATACACCACGACCGTCCGCGACATCCGGGTCGATGCGCGGGTAAACATCCGGAATCTGGCGGACGAACGTTATCTCAACGGCACGTTCCAATACGGCGAACCACGGACCGTGATCGCCACGGTCGGCCTGCGGTTCTAAATTTGCCAGGGCCGCGTGACGGCTGGGTCTGCGCCGCGGTCACGCCGACCGGTAAGTATCGAATTCCGGACGCCGCCCTACTATATCTGTTTCCGGCGAACGGATGATCTCGGAAGCCGTGCGCAATCTCGGGCTCTATGGCACCCGGACCTACTTTCCGAAGTTCCGGTTTTCCATCGTTCCACTTTTCCACTTTTCCGAGAAACGTAGCGTCTGACGGACGCCAGCAGATTCCGGGATTGTCATTCGGGTCGCGGGCTCTTTGCTCGGTTCACCCAGCCGCCGGGCCTCCCGGTGTGTTCCCTCTCGAAAAGTGATTATAGCCGACAAGCTTCACGTTGGCTAACGATGGTCTCGGCGCGTTCCGCCCAAGGGCGCTTCGGAGCCGGTTGGTAGCACAATTTTCCATGTCGAAGTTTGGATCCGATTCGCGCCCCGCACCGTTGTTATGCGACGTCATCATGAAAGGCGGGATCACCAGCGGGATCGTCTTTCCGCGCGCCCTGGTCGAGCTCTCGCGGTCGTTTCAATTCAAGAACATAGGCGGCACCAGCGCCGGAGCCATTGCGGCAGCGGTGGCGGCGGCCGCTGAATTGGGGAGACAGACCCGGGGGACCTCATTCGAGTCGTTGGATCGCCTCGCCACAGAATTGGGCACGCCGGACCCAGGTACCGGCCGCAGCCGACTGTTTAGCTTATTTCAACCCCAGTCCGGCACCGCTGCGCTTTTCGACGTCGCAACCGCTGCGCTCGGAGGCGGCTGGAAAACGGTGCCCCGCGTGATCCTCGCCGCGTTACGACACGCCTGGCTCGCGGCTCTCATCGGCGCACTTCCCGGAGCGTGGCTGCTCTGGGCATTTTGGTCCGACAAACCCCTCGCCATACAGATCATCGGCGTCGCCATCGGTACGAGCGTACTGCTGGCGGGAGCCGGGCTGACGACAGTCGGGTACTATACACGGCTAATCAGCCGCAGACTCCCGGAAAATCAATTTGGCCTTTGTACCGGGATGCCGGGAGCAACCCCTGCGACCTTTCCTCCCCTCACGGTGTGGCTGGCCGACTATCTGGACCGAACCGCCGGAAGGGCCGTCGACGGCCCTCCGCTGACCTTCGGCGACCTCTGGCAGACGCGTAATCCGGAAGCCGAGCGGCTGATCAATCTCGAAATGATGACAACTTGCCTCACGCACGGTCGCCCGTATCGGCTGCCGTTGCGGGACGATTCCGAGGTCCGCGAAAACAACCCGTTTTTCTTCCACGAAGTGGAATTTCGCGCACTCTTTCCGGCCCGCGTCGTGCAGTGGATGCTCGACCATCCTCCCGGCTTCGACGAGTCCGACTCCCGTGAATCAAATCGCCAGCGCACCGCGCTGGCGGAGAAAAATTTTCATCCGATGCCCTCCCCGGCCGATCTGCCGGTGATCGTCGCCACGCGCATGAGCCTGAGTTTTCCGGTCCTGCTCAGCGCCATTCCGCTGCATGCAATTGATTTTTCGCGCCGTGAGCCGGACCAGCTACATCCCACCTGCTGCTGGTTCTCGGACGGCGGGATTTGCAGCAATTTTCCACTGCATTTCTTCGACTCGGCTCTGCCGCGCTGGCCGACCTTCGCGATCAATCTGGCGGACAAACATCCGGATTACCCGGCGGGGGTGTATCTGCCGAAAAAGAACAAGAGCGGTCTCGCCGAACGCTGGAATCACTTCGCTGCTCCGGGTGGTTTGGGCGCGGTGTCCGGCTTTGTATCGGCAATCCTGAATACGGCCAAGGACTGGCCTGACACCTTGCAATCACGGCTCCCTGGCTATCGGGATCGCATCGCGACCATCAGCCTCGAAGCGGCTGACGGTGGACTCAATCTCGACATGTCCGCGGAACGAATGGAGCGCCTCGCCGGCTACGGAGCCACGGCTGGAGGCGAGTTTGTCCGCCGCTTCGGGCCCGGTCCGCGCCCGGCTGGTGTTGACCTCACGTGGGAAAATCACCGCCGGATCCGCCTGCGTGCGACCCTGGCGGGCCTCGAAGAACTCGTGGCAAAACTGGATGAGTCCTGTGCATCGCCCAGCGCGGGTGATGCCTCGTACGAAGCTATCCTGGAGCTCGATCGCCCTTATCCGTGGCGGGCCGCGCAACGGAGCGCGGCCGCGCAACTGCTCGCGCAGGTGCGAGCACTCGCCCAGTTAGCCGCCGAAGCCAGCATCTCCGTGGCCGACGGGGCACCGCGGCCGCGGGCGGAATTGCGCGTTCGGCCCCGCACCTGAACTCCCCGTGTCTGAGGCACGTTGTACAGATTCGAACGCCGGCACCTCATCAATCTTACCCACTGCCGCGTCCGTTCAGGTGCAAACAAAAAATATCCGCATCAAGTATAGCGGATTCATGAAAAATACTCATTCCAACGCCGCGGCCGGTTTATAAACCCGGCACGATTGGAGCGTTCCGGAATCATTTTCCGATGATTTTCGCTCGCGATTACAACGCGTTAGGCGAGGCTGGCGTTACCCCATGCGTCTGCTATTTGTTGCTGATCTGCACTATTCATTGAAGCAGTTCGACTGGCTGCTCGCGCACGCCGGGGACTACGAAGCGGTGGTGATCGGGGGCGATTTACTGGACCTCAGCTCCGCCCTCGAAGCCGATATACAGATCGCAATTGTGGAGCGGTATTTCCGGCTGATTCAAAAGAAAACCAGGCTGGTGGCGTGTTCAGGTAATCACGATGGTGATAGTCGAAACTCGGCCGATGAATCAATCGCGAACTGGTTGCAGGGGGCGCGCGCGGAACGGCTCCACGTCGACGGCGACGGCTTTTTTCTCGGGGATGCGCGGGTAACGGTCTGTCCTTGGTGGGATGGCCAGCTGTCGCGCGGTGAACTCGAGCGCCTCCTCGAAAGGGAAGCGACGCAGGTGCGTGGAAACTGGACCTGGATTCACCACGCTCCGCCCCAAGGCGCCCGCACGAGTTGGACGGGGCGAAGCTTTGTGGGCGACGTGTATCTTCGCGAATGGATCGAGCGCTTCAAACCCGACATCGTCTTGAGCGGCCACGTGCACAATTCCCCATTCTACGCGGATGGATCGTGGGTTGATCGCATCAACGACACTTGGGTCTTCAACCCCGGCCGCCAACTCGGGCCCACGCCCACGACCATCCTGATCGATTTCGCGGCCATGACCGCAGAGTGGAACTCCCTCGGAGAGATCTCAGTTCGCGATCTCCGCAGCGCGAACCGTTGATTCGCGCGGCGCGATTCGCTTGCGCGGCTGCCGATGCATCAAGGTGTCGAGGACGTCGTCCACCATCCCCAGATGGTCATTGCCGGCGAACTGATTCTTCACGTCCACGAGATACGTGTTCAACGCATCGAGCCGCCGGGCCAGAAGTTCACAGAGGTGAAGACAAACCGCGGGGTTCTGCTCGAGCAACGCTCGCGGATCCGTCACCACATGAAAGGACGAGAGGGTCACCGCGCGAACCGTGGCGGTATGCGGCCCATTGAGGAGCGCCGAGAGATCGCCAAAGATCGCTCCGGGTTCAGAGGCGGCGGCCACCATGGCGCCATCCTTGATCACCTCAACTGAGCCGGCGACGAGGACAAATAAAAGTCCCGTTCGCTCGCCTTGGGCGAGAACCGTTTCACCCGGGGAAAACTCCCGCACCGGATAGTCACGGAGCGCGTTAAGTATAATGGACACGGAGTGCAGAGCACACCCACCGCGAGTGGAAAAGCGACGCTTAAGTTGAGCCTGATCGCAACGAGCCAATCAGCATGCCCACCAGCCGGCTCGGCTCACGGAACCTTACCGCGCTCGGCGCACCGGGCTCCCGATCGATAGGCTTTGCCTGCTCATGCCGCACTGCCGCCGGCGCTGTCCTTGCAGGAGCGTCTCGTAATTCGCGCGCCAGTTGGCAGCGCCATCACTGGGCGGATACAGCCCGAATTCACCAATACCATTCTCATGGCTGCTGCCGGGCTCGCTGACGCTCCATTTCTGCGACTTCGCGGCGGAGCGCCGCACTCACGTCTTCTTCGCCGTCTTCATTGGCGCTTGAGGGCGGCTGCGTGCGCGCGGCATCGCTCGCCGTGAGGTCCGACCGTATTCCGGTATCCGCGCCGGCCGACGAAGCAGAAACGATCTCGGGGTCTACGCGATCGCCTGGTGCGTCACTCCGCTCGCGGACTCGTGACACGTCGTCGGCGAGCCGGCTCGTTGGCGCTGTTTGCTCGCCGTCTTTCGCCGCTTGCGGCGCCGTCGAGGAGCTACTCACGGTGGAGAGGGGAGTGAGGACGGGAGCCGTGGTAATGGGTGGGGGGGGTGGTCTCGGGATCCTTCGCCGTGGGTTGGCGACCGCATCCAAAGGCGAAAAACCCGCAGCTCAACGCCAGCGTCAGCGTGTGAAAGTTAAAAGACAACCGGCCGAAGCACCTCCTCGCGGAAGGCGAACGATGTTGAGTATAAAAATTGTTCATGATCAGAGCGAGGTTGGTGAAACCTGAGCCTCTCGTCGGTAATGAGTAGACGTCCGGGGGTGGAGCAGCGGGGTCGTGGCCAGGGTGCGGTTTCAAAGCAAGACCATGTTACTTGGGTTATGGGCCGTCTCAACCGGTGCGGCCCCCTGGAATTGTATGGGGAAAAGGCGGAAACACCATCGGTGGATCACCCGATAAAATTCGCCCCTTGTCTCGGCGCCCGGGATTCGCACGTTCCAATCACCGGGACCGCAACTCGAAGCCGTTCCCGGCTCCAGAATTCCTACCCCGCCGATTCCAATGAGCATCCGTATCCTTCCCCCGATCCTCCGCTTGACCACCTTGGCATGCGCCGTGTTCCTGCAAAGCGCCCTGATGCAAGCAGCCGATCGACCGAACGTCGTGCTCCTGATGGGCGACGATCATGGTTGGGACGAAACCGGCTATAATGGCCATCCGTATATAAAAACGCCCGTGCTCGACGAGATGGCGCGCACGGGACTCCGCTTGGACCGCTTCTATTCGGCCTCGCCCATTTGCTCACCGA
>CAYVDZ010000137.1:5175-9821 GCA_964450575.1 uncultured Opitutus sp. | reverse complement strand
TCCCGCGTGACGGCCAACTCCTGGCAGCCGGCATATCCACCGGCTGGAATCCTTGATCCGCGCAATGAGAGCGGCTGGTCTCCCGATCTGGCGACCTCGGGTCCGGTGCATCTCACCGCCACCTTCGCGCAACCGGTGCACTCCACCGAGACTTCGTTCCTTAACGTCCAGGTGAATTTTGGTCATGGCAAAACGCTAATGCCCGGATTGATCGAAATCTTTGTATTAACCGGCACTGATGACGGCACCGATCTGCCCGCGGAGGTCGTCGCCGCGCTGCAGACTCCGCCGGCGCAACGCACCGCGGAGATGCAGGCGCGAATCTGGCAGCACTGCGCCGACCAGGCCGTGGAACTCGCGCCCCAACGCATCGCCCTCGCCAACCTCGAAGAAAGGCTCTCGGTGTTGACGGAGAAATTCACCACCATGGTGATGGACATCGCCGCGAAGCCGCGGGAAACGTTCATCCTTAATCGCGGCGATTATTCCCAACCCACGCGCGCGGTGACGGCGGGTACGCCCGCGGCATTGCCGCCGATGCCGGAGGGCGCGCCGGCCGACCGGCTCGGGCTCGCGCAGTGGGTCACCATGAAAGAGCATCCGTCGACGGCCCGCGTGGCGGTGAATCGCTTTTGGAAAATGGTATTCGGTTCCGGACTCGTCGCGACGGCGGCTGACTTCGGGGCACAAGGTGAGTGGCCGAGCCATCCCGAGTTACTGGACTGGCTCGCGGTTGATTTCGTCGAGCGTGGCTGGGATGTGAAAGCGCTGCTGCGGCAAATCGTGCTGTCGCAAACGTATCGACAATCCTCGGACGCCACCGCGGCCCAGCTCGAGCGCGATCCGCAGAATCGGCTGCTCGCGCGGGGGCCGCGGTTCCGGCTGCCGGCGGAGTTTGTGCGGGATGCGGCGCTCGCGATTAGCGGACTGCTCGTCCCCCGCATCGGTGGACCGAGCGTCAATCCCTACACTCCTGGGGATCTCTGGCGGGAGGTCAGCCACTACGGTAGTTCGCCGGCGACGGCCCAGACCTTTGTCCAGGATCACGGTGAAAAGCTGTATCGACGTTCCATGTACACCTATTGGAAACGCACTGCGCCACCGCCGAACATGATGGCCTTTGATGCGCCGAATCGCGAGATCTGCACCGTTTCCCGGGCGGATACGACGACGCCGCTGCAGGCGCTCGTCACGCTCAACGATCCGCAGTTCGTGGAGGCCTCGCGGGCCTTGGCTGAGCGCATGCTGGGTCAGCGCGGCGATGCGTCGACGCGGTTGCGCTGGGGTTTTATCGAGACCACCTCCCGGGAGCCGAAGGCGGCCGAGCTCGCGATTCTGGAGCGCGCGCTGGAGCGCGAACGGGCGCGTTATGCGGCTAATCCGTCGGCGGCCGCAGCCTATCTCCGCATCGGTGAATCACCACGCACGGCGGCGGTGAAACCGGCCGAACACGCGGCATGGGCCCAAGTCGCCGCCACGCTCCTCAATCTCAGCGAAACGTTCACACGCAACTGAACCGCCGCCATGCATCATCCCATTCAAGAACGCCTCGAACATCTCACCCGACGGACCTTTCTCGGGGACATCACGCGCGGCATCGGAAGCATTGCGCTGGGCTCCATGCTGTCGCCGAATCTACTTCGCGCCGCGGGTGGGGCTGGGCAGCCCGGCGGGCTCGCAGGTGCGTTGCCGCATTTCGCGCCCAAGGCCAAACGCGTGGTGTGTCTGTTTCAGAGTGGCGGGCTGTCGCATGTCGATTTGTTTGACGACAAGCCGACGCTGCATCGTTTCGCCGGCGAGGAGATTCCCGCGTCGGTAAAAGGCGATCAGCGGCTGACGGGCATGACCTCGCGACAGACGGCGTATCCGGTGGTGCCGCCGTTATTGGGCGGCAAACTGTGTGGGCGTCACGGCACGTGGATCAGCGACCTGCTGCCGAACATTCAGGGGATCGCGGATGATATCTGTATCATCAAGAGCCTGCACACGGAGGCGATTAATCACGACCCGGCGATCACCTATATGAACACCGGGAATCAGCAACCTGGATACGCGAGCATGGGCGCGTGGGTGAGCTATGGCCTGGGCAGCGAGAACAAGAATCTGCCGGCGTTCATCAGCATGGTTTCGCAGGGCACAGGGAAGAATCCGGGGCAGCCGATCTTTTCGCGACTGTGGGGCAGCGGGTTTCTGCCATCGTCGCATCAGGGCGTGGGCCTGCGGCCCGGGGTGAATCCGGTGCTGTATTTGAATAATCCGGACGGGGTTGATCGCGAGCAGCGCCGGGCAATGCTGGATGATCTGGCGCAGCTGAATCATTTTCGCGCGGCGGAGACCGGTGACCCGGAGACGCTGACGCGAATCAAAGCGTACGAGATGGCGTATCGTATGCAGACGTCGGTGCCCGACTTGACGGATATCAGCAAGGAGTCGCAGGCGACGCTTGAGGCTTATGGCCCTGAGGTGAGGAAGCCCGGGAGTTACGCCGCGAATTGCCTGCTGGCGCGACGATTGCTCGAGCGTGACGTGCGCTTTGTGCAGCTCTTTCATCGCGGCTGGGACCAGCATATTGCGATCAAGCGGCAGCTACCCAATCAGTGTCGTGACATCGATCAGCCGACGGCGGCGCTCATCAAGGATCTGAAGCAGAGCGGAATGCTGGAGGACACGCTGGTGGTATTTGCGACGGAGTTTGGGCGGACCGTGTTTAGTCAGGGCAAGCTCGGTGACCCGGGGATGGGGCGCGACCATCACGGTCGAAGTTTCACCATCTGGCTCGCGGGAGGCGGGATCAAGGGCGGGATGGTATATGGGTCGACGGACGATTTTTGTTATAACATTACGGAGAACCCGGTGCATCTGCGCGACCTGCACGCGACCATTCTGCACTGTCTGGGGATCGATCATGAGCGGTTCAGCTACAAGTTCCGCGGCTTGAACGCGCGCCTCACGGGGGTGGAGCCGGCGCACGTGGTGAAGGGGATTCTGGTTTAGCGCGAGTTCCGGCGTAGGGCAGGTCTGTGACCTGCCCACGGCGGGTCACAGACCCGCCCTACTGTAATCAGTCGAGCGGGGGCGCCGCGTCCCGCCATGACAAGGTTGGGTGTTCATTGCCTCCATCCCATGCTCCAGGAGTCACAGTTCCACGAACCACCTCGCAGGATCAGCGGTTGACGCTCTCTCGGGGCGGAGAGAGGCTTGGGCACCGCGTATGAATTACCCCTCGTTTCGACTCTATTGGGCGGCGCTTGTGAGCGTGGCCGCCGGACTGTTGACCCCCGTTTCCTTTGCGGCGACTCCGGCCCGTCCCAATCTATTGCTCATCATTGCGGACGATCTCACGAAGTGGGACACGTCCGTGTACGGTGGCCAGGCGGCTACGCCCAATCTCGAGAAGCTGGCGCGCGAGGGCATGAAATTCACGCACTGCTTTCAGGCGGCGCCTTCCTGTTCGCCGACCCGGCATGCGCTCTATACAAGTCTGTATCCGGTGAAGTCGGGCGCGCATCCGAATCATACGTTCGTGAAACCCGGCGTGCGCAGTGTCGCACAATGGCTCAAGGCCGCGGGGTATCGCGCGGCCCTATCCGGCAAGACGCACATCAATCCGCCCGAGACGTTTCCCTTCGAATACTCGCTCGAACGCAGCAGCGGCAGCACGAATCCGGACTTCGCCGCGGTCGATAAATTCCTCGGCGAGTGCGCGGCCACGGCGATGCCTTTCGGATTGATCCTCGCTTCCAACGAGCCGCATACGCCGTGGAATTTGGGGGATCCTTCGGCGTATCCGCCGGAACGCATTGTATTGCCGCCGCTTTATGCCGACACCCCGGAGACGCGGGCTGATTTTTCGAAATACCTTGCCGAGGTGACCTATTTCGATCGGCAGGTGGGTCAGGCGCTGGAACTGCTCACGCGCTATAATCTCGACCGTTCAACCATGGTCGTCGTTCTGACGGAGCAAGGGAACTCGTTCCCGTTTGCGAAGTGGACCTGTTATGATGCGGGCGTGGGCTCCGGCATGATCATTCGCTGGCCGGGGCGCGTGGCCGCCGGTTCGACGAGCGGCGCCTTGGTGGAGTATATTGATATCATGCCGACGTTCCTCCAGGCGGCGGGAATCAAGGTCCCCGGCGGTTTGGACGGGCGGTCATTTTTGCCGGTGCTGGAAGGCCGCGCCTCCACTCACAAAGACTATGTGTTCAGTCTGCATACGACGCGGGGCATCATCAACGGCTCGCCGTATTACGGGACACGCTCGGTGCGGGATGCCCGTTATCGCTATGTGCGAAATCTCACTCCGGAGATAACGTTCACCAACGCGGCAACGCGGGGCGATGTCTGGGAGTCATGGGTGGCCGCGGCGAAAACGGGCGATCCCGTGGCGCGCGAAGCGGTGTCTCGCTATCAGCATCGTCCGGCCGAGGAATTATATGATGCGGAAGCGGATCGCTGGAACGCGCGCAATCTCGCGGCGGATCCCGCGCTCGCCGCCGTGAAGGCCCGGCTCAGCGCGCAAGTGGATGCATGGATGAAAGCGCAGGGCGATCTCGGGCAGGCGACGGAACTCGATGCTGACAACCGGCAGTGGAAGTCGGCGAAAACTGGCAAGGGGAAGAAGCAGCCGTAGGCAGCGCGGCCGATGG
>CAYVDZ010000137.1:0-5165 GCA_964450575.1 uncultured Opitutus sp. | reverse complement strand
GATGGTCACCGCGAGGAATACGAGAATTCCGTCAACGACCTGCTCGGCACGGATTTCGAACTCCGCGATCGATTGCTTCCCGACGATTCCGCGCACGGGTTCGACAACATCGGTGACGCCCAGACCCTTTCGCCGGTGCAGTTCGTGCGCTACCTCGACCTCGCCGAATGGATCGTTGGCCAGGTGGTGGTCGACACCGGCCCTCCCCTTGAGGCGGCTGGCGTTCGACGCCGTCGGGCTCAAGCGAATGGACAGCGTTTCTCCTAAAACGCTCGCCGCCAAAAACGGCGTCATCGAACGACGCTTCCCGATCGAGCTCACTCACGACGGTCGCTACCGACTCGAAGTCGATCTGGGCATGGGGGGATGGCAGGACTACGGCGGCGACGCGAAACTCACGTTCCGGATCGACGACCAAGTCGTCGGCGAACGCACGGTGCCGCTGGGCGGTGAGGTGAAAGAAGCTCCGACGTGGGAGTTCAACGGCACGAAGGGCGCACATACTCTGGTCTTTCACGCGACGTTGCTCGCTAATCCGGCCCTGGCGCTGGCGAGTAGCGAGGTCGAGGCGGCGCCTACGCCCAAACCGGCGCCGCGGCCCGTTAATCCCGAAGTCGCGAAACAGCGGGCGGAGGACCGGCGCTTGTTCGAGGAAGAGTTCGGCGTCCTGCCCCCGGGCGCCGTGGCCCGTCCGGCCGCACGGGCACCCGAACTGAAGTTCGACCGGCTCAACCTCGCGGTGGTCGGTCTCCTCCGCGCCGGGGTGCACGGCGATTACCCCGCGTCCCACCAGAAACTTTTCTTCCGCGGCGCCGCGCCGAACGACGCGACCGAACGGCGGACTTATGCGAGGGACATTTTACGTCGCGTGGCCGATCGCGCGTTTCACCGGCCGGTGGATGAACCCTCGCTCAATCGCCTCACCGACCTGGCGCTTCATGACAAAAATTTCGAACGCGGCATCGGCTCCGCGCTCGCCGCGATCCTGTCGTCGTCGCGGTTTCTGTTTCGCGAGGAGCCGACCGCACCCAACAGCACGGCCAGCGCCACTGAACTGCTCGACGAACACGCGCTGGCGACCCGCCTGTCGTACCTCCTGTGGGTCAGCGTGCCGGACGACGAGCTGTTCGCCCTTGCTTCCGCAGGCCAGCTCCGCGCCAACCTGACCTCCCAGACGCAGCGCCTGCTCGCCCATCCCAAATCGCAGCGCTTGTTTCGCGATTTTTCCGGCCAGTGGCTCCGCACCCGCAACGTGCTCATGACCTCGATCACACCCCGCAGTGTCGAGGATCGCCTGAATCTGGTGCGCGAGCCGATGAAGGCTGAGACAGATCTGTTTTTTGAATACATCGCGCGCAGTGACCGCGATCTGATCGAGCTGCTGACCGCGAACTATACGTTTCTGAACGAGCCGCTCGCAAAATTCTATGGCATCCCGGATGTCGCGGGAGAAGAAATGCGGAAAGTCATGCTCCCGCCCGGGAGTAACCGCGGCGGAGTTCTCACGCACGGCAGTATCCTCGTCTCGACCTCCAATCCGAATCGTACCTCACCGGTGAAGCGCGGCGTGTTCGTGCTGGATAACATTCTGGGCACGCCACCGCTTCCGCCACCCGCAGCCGTGCCGGATCTAGAGGAAGCGAAGAAACACGGTGACGTCGAACTGAAGACCTTGCGCTCGCAACTGGCCGCACATCGCGCTGACCGTGCCTGCGCGGCCTGTCACGCTCACTTCGATCCCATCGGGCTCGCGCTGGAAAACTTCAGCTACGTTGGGCGCTGGCGTGACAAGGAGCGCGGCGAACCCGTCGATGCGAGCGGCAAGATGGTGACGGGGGAGGAGTTCACGGATTTCGCGGGCATGCAGACGGTCCTCGCGTCGAGAAAAGACAAATTCTACCGCGGCGTGACGGAGAAGCTCATGACCTACGCCCTCGGCCGCGGACTCGAGCCGTCGGATGCGCCGACGGTCGACACGATCACGGACCGGTTGGTGCAGGAAGGGGGTAAATTCTCTACGCTCCTTACTGCGATCATCGAGAGCCCGGCCTTTCAAAAGCGCCGCAGCGATTCCCCTCTTCTGGCCAGATCACCCTGAAATTTTGATCTTTTCACTCCTCACCGACGTGTGCCGTCCCAAATAAATCGATGAAACTCGACCTTCCTGTTGTTTCCCGCCGCACCTTTCTTCGCGGCGTCGGCGCGTGCGTCGCGCTGCCCACCCTCGGATCGCTCTTGCCCGGTAATAAACTACTCGGCGCGACGGCGACGGCGGGAGCGCCCCTGGCCGTCACCCCCACCGGCATGCCGCTGCGCATGGCGTTCGTCCAATTCGCCAACGGGGCCAATCACGAACGCTGGATGCCCAAGGGCGTGGGGCGTGAATTCGAGCTCAACGAAACCTTCGCGTCGATGGCGGACCTGAAGGGCAAGTTTCAGGTCATCTCCAATCTGCATCAGAACCAGGCGCGGAATCTCGGTGATGGAGCCGGCGATCACGCGCGGGCGGGAGCGGCCTTTCTCACGGGCGTGCATGCATGGAAGACGAACGGAGCGAAGCTCAAGCTCGGAGTATCTGTCGATCAGATCGCAGCCGAGAAGGTCGGTCATCTGACGCGCATCGACTCGCTGCAACTCGGCACCGAAGAGAGCCGACTCTACGGCTCATGCGACACCGGTTATCCATGCGCGTATCAGTACAATCTTTCCTGGGCATCCGAGGCCACGCCGCTGCCGCCCGAGGTGAATCCGCGCCGGGTCTTCGCACGGCTCTTCGGCAATGCCGATGCAGGCGGTTCCGCCGAGGCCGCGGCCCGGCTGGCGCGTCGCAAGAGCGTGCTCGATTTTCTCGTCGATGACGTGAGGAGTCTGAACACCCGGATCGCGCGCAATGATCGCGCGAAGGTGGAGGAATACCTCACGGCGGTCCGCCAGTTGGAACAACAGATCGAGAAAGCTGAACGCTTCGGGACGCCTGCCGCCCCGAGCGGCGACGTTCCCGGCGAAAGCTACCCCGATCACAAGGCCCATGTGGACATCATGGACGAACTGATCGCGCTCGCGTTTCAGACTGACTCGACGCGGGTGGTGACGTTTCCTGTTGCGTGGGAAGGCAGCAATCGACCCTTCCTCGAAATCGGAATTCCGGAAGGCCATCACTACCTCACGCATCACAGCGGCAACCAGGAAAAGATCCTGAAGGTCGTGAAGATCGAACAGTGGTACATGGAGCGATTCTCAAATTTCCTCCATCGGCTGGAAGCGATGAAAGATCCGGACGGCTCATCGGTGCTGCACAATTCGATGATCGTGTATGGTTCCGCCGTCGGTGACGGCAATCGCCACAACCACGACGATCTCCCCGTACTACTGGCGGGCGCCGGCGGCGGCAGCGTGCAAGTGGGACGTCATTTTCAGCTCAAGGATTCAACGCCCATGACCAACCTGTATCTGGGAATGCTGGATCGCATGGGCGTCCCCGCCCAGCACATCGGCGACAGCACCGGCCGGTTGGAAAACATCTGAACAAAAGATAGGCGCGACCAGGCAGAGCAGCCGACCGGCTCCGGATAGAGCGAGCGCAATGGGCAAAATCTGGCCCCTCCGCGCTTCTTGGATCGAGGTGCTCTTCGGCGGCGTCAACGCCGCGCGGATGATGACGACCGGTCAGGAGTTCAGCGCGTCTGGGAGCGCAGACCGCGCAGACAAAAAATGATCCAAGGTCGCGCCGCTCTTCGCCAAGGCGTCCAGATGCCGGGATTGCCGTTGATTCCGATATCCCCCCAGCCTTGGTCGTCCGCGAGCATGATGACGATGTTCGGCCGGCGCGTCGCCTCCGGGGATCTAACAGTGAGGACGGTCGCAAACTAAAAGATCCATCGGAAAATTTTCCCGCGATAGGGGAGGGAATGCTTTGTCGGGAAGGATGCGCATGGGAAAGCGCGATAAATTACGAGGCGGATTGGAACGTGAAATGTCGGGACTATCGATTAAAAGATTTCATCGCTCACTTGTCGACTGGGGCGGCAGCGTTTCGTTGCGGGCGGGCCCGAAAGCTTATGGGAGGTGGCGAAGGGGCGCGGCCGTAAGCCGCAGCCGGGGTTGACGCAAAAGATCGTCGAGACGACGGTGCGCAGCAAACCGGCCGGCCAGATCCATGGGAGCACCCGCACGATGGCCAAGGGGCAGGTGCTATCTGCCGCCGCCGCTGGCGTTCACCGAAGAAAACTGGCCGCCGCGGGCGCCACGTGGAATGCCCACTGGATTCTTCATTGAGCTCCACGGCATTGAGCCGTCGAAACCGGAATGAATCGAGCAACGCGAGTTAACCGGCCGATCGTGGAACGTGCCGTGCGATCGACTCTAGCTCGCCGGCAGAGTTTCCGCTGTCACCGTTTTACCTTCCACCCTTCCACCCTTCAACCCTTCTCCCGAGCTCTTGTCCGGTTTGAAACCAACCGATAGGAAACTGGATCTTCAGGGGTCGGGCCGGGAGGGGTTTATTCGCTCCCGTCTGCGGTTGGTAAAGAGTCTGACGGATCTTCCTTTCGCTCCGGAACTGGATTTTGCAGGCGCTTTCCTGCCTTATTTCAGAGGAGAAACGCGGCCCCGGCGAGGTTGGGTGAGGCGGTGTTTCACGGGGATTTTTAGGGACAACTTGGGCGCCGGCAGCGCTGGCAAAGCCGCCAGGATTTCCTGTTGTGCGGCGGCATAAGAATCGGGCAGCCGCCACAGGGCGAGTTGGCGTTCCCCAAGTCCGACCAGGCGCACGCCGTTGAGGCGAGCGACCGCATCCTCGACCGTGAGCCCCAGCGGGGCGACTCGCCGGTCGAGTGCGCGCACCAGCTTCAAGGCCAGCATTGTCACCAGCGCGTGCCCCTCCGTGCGCTCGGCCTTCCGCAGGAAGATCGGGCGGATTTCCAACAGCCCCGTTTTCATCGTGCGGAAGTCCCGCTCGACCTCGATGAGGTTCATATAACGCGTGTGCACCGTGCGCGTGTCCGCGGCCGCCACGGGCACGTCGGTCTCCAGGACGTAGCACCCGTCCAACAAGGCCAGCTCCACGGCCACCGCTTCGTCTTTGGTCCAGCTCACCACCCGTCCGCTGACATTTATAGTGAGCCAGGCCGAAAACCCATAGTGGTCGATCCAGCCTTGCGCCTGCT